>JAJONN010000077.1 GCA_021323455.1 Alphaproteobacteria bacterium
AGCCAAGAGAGTTTTTCAACTGCATGGCGTGGATTCCAAAGGTAAGGTTGTTCTTAAGAAGAGACTGGGTAGAGATGCATTAGCAAAATTTATTGCAAATTTACCTCCCTGTCTTATAGGGATGGAAGCTTGTAGCGGTTCAAGCTACTGGGCAAGGAAGTTTCAGTCTTATGGACATGAGGTCAAATTAATGAGCCCTCAATATGTCAAACCTTATGTCAAAACAAATAAGACAGACGCTAATGATTCAGAAGCAATCTGTGAGGCTGTAACGAGACCCAATATGAGATTTGTTTCTATTAAAAGCGCTGAACAACAAGACATTCAATCTGTACATCGTTATAGACAACGAGTTGTTGAACAGAGAACGGCTTTAGCTAATCAGATAAGAGGATTACTGGCAGAGTATGGGATCGTTATTGCCCAAGGTATCGGAAATTTAAGGAGAAAACTGCCTGAAGTATTAGAAGAAGAAAATAATGAGCTGACTTCTTTAAGTCGAGAAATTTTCACTCAACTTTATGAAGACTTAAGAAGTATAGATCAAAAAGTTAAAGCATTAGACAAGCGTATAGAAATTTTGTGTCAACAAAGTAAGGATTGCCAGCGTGTAGCTCAGATAGAAGGAATTGGACCTTTAACAGCAACCGCTTTGGTAGCCGCTATCGGGGACGTAACAGTCTTTAAAAATGGCCGTCATTTAGCAGCTTGGCTGGGGTTAGTTCCGAGAGAATGTTCAAGTGGCAATAAGCGAATGCTGTTAGGCATCAGTAAAAGAGGGGATCGTTATTTAAGAACGTTACTGATTCATGGTGCCAGGTCTTTTATTAGCTTTGCGAAAAAAAGGTCACCATGGCTGGAAGCTATGATTAAGCGATGTGGTAAGCAGAAAGCTTATGTGGCTTTAGCCAACAAGAATGCTCGTGTTGTTTGGGCCCTGCTTGCTAAGCAAGTAGACTATAAGTCAGCTTATTAAACTGAAAGCTTAGCGACTGTATCAACCTGCCAAGGAGATTTGCTGGAGTCAAAAAAGAAAGATGATCAAAAAGAGCCTATCAGCTTCTTGAGAACCTGCGATGCGACACGGTTTTTAAAAACCTTGGTTCTGTTAAGGACAAGAAGCTTTCCGGATACCATCTGGGCCAGGGAAATAATCCCATAACAGGCCGAATATATGTCCGAAGAAAAGATAAAAAACGCATCTCAAAAAGGATATTGGGAAGCCTGTAATCCAGGAGGTCTTCACGCTATAGAGGAGGGCCTTTAATACCTTGCATTTTGTGTTTAACGAGTAGGAATGTGTAATTTTCATCCTTTTTGAAAATTAGTTGGTGGATTTTAAGAAGGCCGATGCCCTTGACAAAAAATGAAAAACCTACCAATAATATGGCCGTATATTTAGCATTTATTTTTTACAGAGTAAGGACTTCATAAGTTGCTAAAGAGCGTACGCATTGAGAGGATTGATCAAAAAATTGATCAATTACAAACCCGCAGAAAAAGACTTGAAGCAAAAAAGACAGACCAACTTGTAAGGATTCTAAATCGGTGCCGTGCTGAAAAAATGTCCCATGAAATATTGGCTGGCGTTGTTTTGGAAGCCGTTAAGGCATGCAAGCAGAATGATAGCCGGGTTTCTACCTGGGAATCAGAGGGCCTTAAAATTTTAAAACCAGGGCGTGGAAAGAAGCGGTTTGTGTAAGTTTAAGAGTAAAAATTTAAGACATAACTTTAAGATTAGATGATTTTTTTATAATCCATAAGAGAAAATCCTGAATTTAAGCCTTAAGAACGTTAACAGTTTGAAAACAGTTTTTTCTGATCACTGAACTTTGATACTTTTCCAGGATTTATTTTCAAACTTGAAATGGATAAGCTCTGCGTTTTGAATATAATGAAAAGGAATTTCCATAGCATCCAGCAGGGACCAATAAACCATTCCATGTGAAATAAAAAGCATATTATCCCCATAAGCTGAAAGGGATTTATTGACAGCCGCAAGGACACGCTTGGAAAAATCCCTTTGAGACTCCCCATTGGGAAAAGATATGTTCCTGGGAGTTGCTTCAATATATTGAATAAAATCTGATACTGGTTTTCCTTCAAAATCTCCCAAGTCGCACTCCCTGATATCTTGTTCGATAATCATTTGATGCTGTGTAGCAAGCTTGGCTGTCTGGATGGTTCTCTTGAGCGGGCTACAAATGAGTTTGGTGATATCGAGAGAATTGATTTTCTGCCTCAAGGACCTCGCTTGGGATTTTCCTGTCCTGTTCAGGGGGATATCGGTTTGGCCACCTGCACAAAGGCGCTTTTGATTATGGTCTGTTTCTCCATGTCTAACGAAATAGAATGGTTTTTTAAGGAGCATGGGAACTATTAACCGTTTCGTGTTTCTACTGTCTCATTCTACTTTTTTAATTCTGGCTCTCTGATTTTTTTTTGGCTAAAGCCTTAGCAGCATAGTCTTTGTGTTTCTGGGAGATTTCTTCTACTGGCTCGCCATTTAAGTTATACCGCCACTGGCCATTCACAAGGGCCGTTAGATAGCTTGGGCTATTGACATAAGACCTGATCACTTTAGACCTTTGGGCGCGGCTAAAAGGCGTTTCCAGGTTGAAATCTTTTTGTATGCCTATTTTTAAGGGTTTTGGGTCTTTAAAATCAAAAGCTTTTGGAAATGTTGTCTCCAACCAAGCTTTTGCCGCTTCAAAATTTTCCCTTGCTTTTTCCTGGTCTACTTTTTGCCCTGCTGAAACTTCTTCATGGGTACGGCGTGTTTTTTTTGATGAAGAGGATGGCTTAAGTGCTGTAGAAGGCTCCCCTGTTGAATGCTGAGGCTCTTTATCAAGCGGTTTATCTGACTTTGAATTAATTAGATTTGAAAGTTTCTCTTGAGTTTCAGAGGATAAAGGAGCTTTAAGGGTTAGTTTTGTCATCAGCATATCCTTTCTTTTTGATTATAACGCGGCTCAAAGGAGCGCCTTTTTTTGACCAAAGCACGAGGTCCCTGCCTTTACTTTTATTTTTAAGGGTTTAAACAAATCAAATTGAATCAGGCTAACATCTCTCCTTAAGTAAACCTTTGCGCAACGCCTGGCATAGGCATTAAGGGCTTAGGCAATACTAATCCTTGTCATTCGAGCTTCTTCAGCTATTTCTTTAATTAACTGATCTTTTGTCATTCTTTAATTCTTTTAGAGACAAGAATATATTTATTTTATGCAAATATTATGTCAATTATTAAACTTTGTCGAGACCATTTGATCAGGTCTTTATCCTCCAGGACATATACAAGAATGATATCATTAAGGCCCCCATTCCTCCCTATTTGTCCTTAGCCACTACGAGACATATATTTATAATATTAGGGCCCCTTCCCTCTCCAAAGACCGCAAGAAGGCTTCTTTATAAAGTTTAAAGATGTCCCCTGCCCTCTCAGTAGCAGTTTTGTCGGAAACCAAGAGAAGCGCAGCTCTTTAAAGAGGTTTATAAACTGAGCAAGTCAGCAAAACTTATAATTTTGAAAAATATTGTTGGCCTATCACATCTTCATCGATCACAGCCCAGCAGCGTAAAAGGCACTCGCACCCCCTATGCCGGCATAAGGTTGCCAAAACGAGTTAGGGTGCCGTCAAAGTAGAGGCGCACGGTACCAACAGGGCCATGTCGCTGCTTGGCAATAATGACTTCGGCCTGGTTAGCAATCTGGTTCATGCGAGCTTGCCATTCCATATGTTTGTCCGTCCCTTCGGGCGGCTGCCGACGAACCTCATAATATTCTTCCCGGAAAATAAACATTACCACGTCAGCGTCCTGCTCAATCGACCCCGACTCCCGTAAATCCGCCAGTTGGGGACGTTTATCTTCGCGCTGCTCAACCGCACGGGAAAGCTGGGACAATGCAATCACGGGAACATTCAGTTCTTTGGCAAGCGCTTTTAAGGCCCGCGTTATATCTGAAATCTCCTGAACCCGGTTGTCTGCCCGTCGGGTTGATCCTCCTGCCTCCATCAACTGAAGGTAATCAATCACGATTAGTCCTAGTCCTTCTTGCCGTTTCAGGCGCCTGGCCCGCGTCCGCAAGGCCGATACACTTAAAGCGGGCGTATCGTCAATAAACAGGGGGATCGAATTTAAACGCCGCTTCACTTCGACAAAAGTTGAAAAGTCTTCTGACCGGGTTTCCCCGCGGCGGATTTTATCGGAGGAAATACCCGTCTCGGATCCTAAGATACGGGTTGATAACTGTTCTGCCGACATTTCAAGGGAGAAAAACGCAACAGAAGCCCCGCTTTTATTTTTTTCCATACAGGCAACGGCGGCATTAAAGGCAATATTGGTCCCTAGAACGGTTTTTCCCATGGAAGGCCGCCCCGCAATGATGATCAAGTCGGAAGGGTGTAAACCACCGAGCCATTTATCAAGATCCATTAGCCCGGATGTCACGCCCACAATATGACTGTCCCGACGGTGGGCAATTTCCGCCATTTCTATAGATTCTGTTAAGGCGTCACTGAACTTTCGGAAACCCCCGGAAGCATTTCCGGTTGTGGCCAGGTCAAAGAGCTTTTTCTCGGCTTCTTCAATTTGCTGGGTTGCGTTCAGGTCCAGCTCATGGGTGCGGGCCGTCAGGACCATCTCTTCCCCGATCCCCATCAACTGGCGCCTCAAGTAAAGGTCATAGATCAGGCGGCCATAATCCCCAACACTGATAATGGAAACAACGCTTTGAGCAAGGTCAACCAGATACCGCGCTCCCCCAACGGGCTTTAAAGCCTCATTTTTATCAAAGAAGTCCTTTAGGGTAATTGGGTCCGCCACCTGTCCCCGATCAATAAGGCGCACAATCGCTTCAAAGATCTGTCCGTGGATGCCGTCTGCAAAATGAAAGGGGCGTAAAAAATCCCCAATATGCTCATAAGAAGCGTTATTCAAGAGCAACGCCCCTAAAAGAGATTGCTCTGCTTCCAGGTTATAAGGGGGTGCCTCCCCTTCCTGATGGGAACCATCTCTAGGAGAAGCGCTGCCAGAAGTAGCAATGTTGCCGCTTCGGGCAATGGTTAAATCTTGGGTCATAAATCCTGTTTTAACAGAACCAATGTTGTTTTAAAAGCTCTGTTAACCGCTTTAAAGGGACCGCGCATACATTGTTTAAAAACATAGGGATAGGATAAAGGCGATCAAGGTTCAGAGAAGACCCAAAATGTTATCCTTGAAAATGAGGGCTAGAAGATATTTTCTCTATCCTTATTAATATATTATTAAGAAATAATCTTTAAATTTTACATATGTAGTTTTTCGATAAAGGTCAATAACAATGAGCTTCTTTACTTTAATAACCTATAGCTTTCTCTGCGTAACACTCTCTTTGGTACCAAGTATGGGGGCAGACAACAGCGTTAACAAGCGCCCTCCTTCTCCTTCCTCTTCTTCTCCTAAGGGATCACCATCTAAGAAGCATAAGGTAGAAAAACAGGAAAGGGGAGTGCCCCCGCACCCCGACCAGGAATCAAAGGTGGCCGCTGACAAGATTAAGATTACTTACTACAATGTAGGACAAGGTAACTGTGTGCTTATGGAAAACCAAACAAAAAAACAAGCCGTTTTAGTAGATTGTGGCAGTACGGAGACAAGGGAAGAGAACCGAAAAGATCTTGGAAAACCAATAATAATTAAAGAGAACATTCAAGATAATATAGCAGAGGAATTAGGTAAATACCCGGATTCATCTGTTTCAATTATTGTTACACATTTAGATATAGACCATTATAACTGGATACAGCCTATAATGGAGAAATATAACAAAAAGAATGAAGGAAAGAAGGTAAATTTTATTATTTCTTCTAAGACTCGCATCGGCAAGAAAAAAGAGAAAAACTTTTTAGAATGGATTGACGCTATGGAGGCTCAGAAGAACACAGTGGCCCACATTGAAAACCGAAAGGAATTAGAAGATAACCTAATAAAACTCAACTTACGTTCTTGGATTGATCCCCTTACAGCAGGTGCCGGTGGAGAGAAAAAAGAGGATGAGGGATCAGCAAAGGCTCAAGAGACGGCAAATGAAAATAGCAAAAATGCTGATAGTGTGGTCATTAACGTCCGTTCTGGAAAACATTGTTCTGCCCTCCTTACAGGGGATGCAACTGACGCCTCTGCCCACCAAATTGAGAAAGAGGGCCAAAATCCGCATCTTAAGACAACGGTTCTTCTTGCGTCTCATCATGGAGCACATACTTTTGGAAGCAATTCTAACGAGTGGATTAAGAAAGCTTCCCCACAAGCGGTGATTATAAGCGCGGGTCTATTCGCTCACCATGGCCACCCTCGCTGTACGGTATTACAACGCTACTTAGACCCAGCGGTAGCTAAAATACAGAGGGGAACAGAGCATAATTTAACTTGCTTCATGGGTTATGTTGATCTTGGAACACTCGAATCCCTCCAGGAGGTAATTACCTCCCCTCATAAATTCTGGGGGTCTGAAGCTATTTATAATACTTATGACCAAGGTGATATTACGCTTCAATTTGAAGACGACCATTTTACGATAGTAGCAGACAAAAAAGGAGAGTCCGTTCCTATGCTTGAGAAAAAGCCATGCATTGTCCATTAGTTAGGCTTTCCAATACTATTTACTATAGTTAATATTTTTTCGCGTTCAAGCAGGAGGTTCTGAAAATCAATGTAAAAGCTTTGCTCAGAGTAAGGTTTAAAATCCTCAATACGGTATCTTTCACTCCTTATGCACAATAAAGCCGACTCATAGCCCCGTAAATATTTCAATTTTATCATCCGCTTAAAAAACTCTACTTGATCAGCGCGTGTGGAATAGAGGAAAGGTTTACCAGAAATGATACGGGTTCCTTCAGCATATCCGGGCCTATCGGCTTTTAGATAATAAAAAATAGACTCCTGTTTAGGATCAGTTGAAGGAAAATTGTTCAAAAGAATTTCATCGCCAAGCTTTACAAAAGAGCGCAAACGACCAAGGTTGCCAGAGCGTTCATACAACCTTTTCGCTTCTTCATTACTCCCTTTCATTTTTTCTCTTTCTGCTGCTAGAAAAAGCCCAACTCCCTTCCCCTTCTTAAAAAGATCGTTTATCTCTTGGCTTTTTATTCGCAACACATTGGACAAGCGATAGATTCCCCAACTTGCTTTCTGGTACCCATCTTGCAGTGCTTGGGAATAATAGCGATAGGCCAGTTGATCCACATCAAGTGGAGTCAATTGATCTGTTATGTTTCCTTCAATAACGCTAAGATGTCTGTTTTCATATAGGCACCCCAGCATATAATAAGCTTGGGGAAGATCTATGCTTTTCAGATATGTTGCGAATTGCTCCGGGGATATCCTGCGCTCGTCGAAGTAAGCGCTACGCATCACATAAAACTCAGCTATTTTGTTTGTCGGCATAGCCTGAGTAAAAATCTGAAGAGCCGCCACTTTTAATGCACTGGATTGTTTCCTATCTTGAGCGCTTATTTCCATATCTTCATCAGCATCCTCCGGCTCTCTCCTGCATTCTCGCGCTAAATCAGAGTATCCTTGGGAAAGCTGATAGATCGCTACCGGGTTGCCTATGGAGGCAGAAATAGCCAAAGATGCGGCAAGGCCAGGGTAACGAAGGAGGTCGCTGTCATCACTCCCTATCAGTTCTTGAGGATAAAAAAGAACCGAAACGATACACTGCTGCGCACTTTGCCCCGGCCATAGCTCCACAGGATCACCCTTGACTTCTTCATTGAGTCGGTATGCCAAACTTTGCCAATTTCCTTCAGACTCCCCCAAGGTATTAAGAGCTTCTTTCACAGATAAAAGAGCTTCGGTATCAGCGGCAGCTTTGGCGACCTGGATTCTTTCATAGAAAAGGATTAATTGGGGTGCATGACAGTGGAGGAAATGACCCAACTTTAAAGGGTCTTCGCTACCTTTCGGTAAGAGAAAACTAGAATCACCTTCCGACGCTAAAAGGAAAGATAAATTGATTATGGATTTAAGTAAGAACTTCATTTCTAATCTCCCCTTATAAAAATTTAATAAACAATTATATTTCCTGGATTTCTTGAATAATAATCTATTACGGAGTGTATATCAAAATTCCAGAAAAATGCATAGTCATAAAGCCACGGGAAAACCCTGAAACTTTTCGCAGCATGGTTAAATTCAAAAGCTCCCGAAGCCCTGTATCCTCGTAAAAACACTCCAAATCGACGCACTTGGGTGTGTCTTTGCTCGCCCGATGTTGTGACATATTACAACCGATCCCGCGATCTTCTTTTTCTATACCAGCCCGCCATGTGTTCTTGGTGGTGGCTCTTCATAAAACGTGGATCTTGAGATCTCAAAATTCCGGCAAACCTCGGGACTTCAGATAATTCTCTATTGTCGGATTTGTTTTTTGGTCACGCCACAACCCTTGCCGGAGTTTGAGGGCAACCATCTTCCTAAAATCCTTCCAGTCATCAACTGTTTCGGGATCAGCAGGAATGACCAGCCCTGTTTTTTCTCCTTGTGAGTTGAGATCTTGACCTTCACGGTTCAGAAAATTCCGATAAATT
>JAJONN010000078.1 GCA_021323455.1 Alphaproteobacteria bacterium
GGTTTTGGATGAAGATGGCTCAGAAATTACCCCAACTATTGCTCACGCTATACCAAATGCTGCTCCTAATCCTGCACCGCATGATGTACATTCAAACGACGCTTCCCAAGAACTACGGGGGTCTATAGATGGTTTGTTGAAGGAGCTTATCGATAGGAAAGTTTATCAAGTTGAAATAATGGATCCTACAACTGGCACCCTTTGGTGGCTTACTCCCCGTGCTTTAGAACTCCAATCTCCAGAGAGTGGCTGGAAAATGCATGTGGGCTTGGGCTTAAGGCATCCTGCCAGGACCATATCCACTGTATTAAGTTTATTGAGAGAGCATAACGTCTATCATAAAGTTATAGGATCAGAGAATGCTTTAGGCATAATGGAGACTAACCTCACACAGCACGGGAAAGTCATTGCTATTTACCCAAGAAATGAAAAAGAGATGATTGAAATTACTAAAATACTTGATCATGCTCTTGTTCCTCTCGGCGAAAGGTATATTATACCTCGATTTGAAGCAAAAATAGGACGCTCTGGTGCCCTTACCGCAAGGTATGGAGTATTGCGGGCCGGGAAGTATGATGGACAACATATACTCGTAACGGACCGTAATGGGAAGCCCGTCCTGAAGGAAGATAAGAACGGAAAACCTCGTGAGCAAACAGTTAAGGATAGTCGTGATGGGCGAGAGTGGGAAAAAACCTATGCGCCGGATTTTGTGAACTGGAATCCGTTCGCCGAAGCTGGAATAGAGTTTTTAGCTCCCCCTGAGGAGGGTTGGTCGGCAAACCATGCAGAATTGCCTTCCCAACCTGAAGGTGAAAGAAAGTAAAGAAATATCATATCATAAGGTAATGTCTGCCATAAATTAAAGGCAAAGCCTTTAAAGATGCATGGGTACTGTCATATATAGAGCATTCTGTATATGACAGTACCATCATGTCTTATCTATCCCAATTAACTTGGCAATCCTTACGTTCAAGTCGGAAGGAGTCTATACGAGCAACCGTCACTTTAGGCAATCTAGACAAATCCAATTGTTGAAGACTTAAAATACCACTTAAATGATTAACGCCAACATCTGTAACCTTGCTCATTCCCATTAACTTAAGGGTTTTAAGCTTGGGAAGCTGACATATATAGGTGAGGCCAGCGTCTGTAATATGAAACGTGCCCAATAGCTCGAGATGCTGAAGATTATTTAACCCAATTAAGAGCTCAAGGTTCTCATCGACGGCATCTTCAACGCCCATCTCAAGGTGCTGCAAGTTCTTCAATAAATTTAAACCAGTCAGATCCGCTGCTTTTGGAGTAAGCGCGCTAAAGTTGAATGATATCTTCATAGTGTAAAAAATGTTGTTCAGAAACATGAAAGGATATTTGGATTTCACGCACCCTATCTCTACATTGATTGATAATCTTACACGTTTGTAGAAAATGGCTGCGATCATTACATGCATGGTGATCTTTACAGTCACAAGGAACTGTATCCGGGTGCCTTTTTTCAGATAAATATCCTGCTATTTCTCCCAGTATAATCTTGGAAGGTTGAAGTGTAGTCAGGGATCTTTGGTGTTGAGGAGATGGCTCAAAACTTTCCTTTTCCTGGCCATCAGCCGTGAAAGTAGGCGTTACGGTGGACAAGCTGCTGATTACGGCTAAGGTTATTAAGGTAGCACTCTTAAATAAATTCATTCTTAATATACTCCTGTTCTTCTCAAAACTATTTTAGATGGCAAAAACGGCTTATAAAGCAATACAGGCAAATTAAAACAACGTTCCTTGCCGGGTGTCCCCCGTTTGCTTTTTCTCTCTTACAAGGGGGGAGGAAGCCTCCACAACCGGAACCGTGCCATCCCCATAATGGAGGGTGAGGGCCAGGTGCCATCCGCCGTTGTTGTCCAGCAAAACCCGCGGTCCAGGATCCGTTGATAAGATGCATGGGTAAGGCGGCTTGCCACTAGTTCAAATTGCTGGTGTGTCCCATCAAAATAGCGCCTGGCGCTATGGCGGAATTTTTGGGTGAGGGCTGAGGTCAACTGATGGTCTAAGGTTTGTATATAATGGCGCAAGAGAGTGGGCAGACGTTCCGCCCATTCATCCAAACGCTGCATTTTATCTTCAACCAACCGGGTTAAATCAGGCAATCCGCGGGAAGCAACTTTGAGAGTTGTCTGGCGCATCGCTAAATCCTGAACCATGATGGTTGTCAACCGCTGTTGGCGATCTTGCAAAAAGGACCAAAGATCCATCAGGACGGGTACCGCCATTTCCGCGGCTGCCGTTGGCGTCGGTGCCCGGCGGTCTGAGGCATAGTCAATAAGGGTTGTGTCTGTTTCATGCCCTACTGCTGAGATTAAAGGGATTTGGCTTGAAGCTGCGGCCCGCACCACGACTTCTTCATTAAACGCCCACAGATCTTCCAGGCTGCCGCCGCCCCGCGCGACAATCAGCAGATCGGGCGGATTGGGGAGTTTGTTAAATCCGTTAATGGCGGCTGCAATTTGGTCAGCCGCGCCTTGGCCTTGAACCAGGACAGGCCATACGAGAACGTGGCAAGGGTACCGGTCTTCCAGGCGATGTAAGATATCTTGAAGGACCGCCCCTGTCGGGGAGGTAACAATACCAATCTTTTGAGGGTAGGGAGGTAGGGGCTTTTTTCGGACAGGATCAAACAAGCCTTCGGCTGCCAGGCGGGCTTTTCGCTCTTCCAGCAATTTCAGGAGCGCCCCCTGGCCGGTTGGTTCAAACTGCTCAACAACCATTTGGTATTTCGAGCGGCCAGGGTAGGTTGTGAGGCGGCCTGTAGCGATAATCTCTAACCCTTCTTCCAAAGCGACAGGATTGCCGCTTAAGCTCCCCCGCCAGGAAACGGCGTCTATCACAGCATCCGTATCCTTTAACGCAAAATAGGTATGACCAGATGTATGCCGTTTCAGTCCTGAAATTTCCCCGCGCACCCGAACACGGCCATAAGCCCTTTCCACCATCTGTTTCAGGTTATGGGAAATTTCTGTGACCGAATAGACAGGAACCTCTTGTAATGGGGAATCTAACACTGTCATGATAAGACCTTAAGGATGAACAACGTGACGATAGATCTGCTTTTTTTGTACGATCATATCACCAAACCCCGGTGCAGGTAGCAAAAATTTATAGGGCCATGGCTTACGATCATATTTTCTCAGAACACTTGTCATCTCTCAAGGCGGAAGGGCGTTACCGCATCTTTGCCGACCTCGAACGCCTGGTTGGTGAAGCCCCTTATGCCCTGTGGCATAGCCCGAAAGGTGTCAAAAAAGTCATTGTCTGGTGTACCAATGACTATCTGGGCATGAGCCAGCATCCTGCGGTTATTGAGGCCATGGTTGAGGCAACCCGGCGCTATGGCGCTGGCTCCGGGGGGACGCGTAATATTTCTGGTACAGCCCATTCCCATGTCACCCTGGAACAAGAAGTGGCAGACCTCCATGGCAAGGAAAAAGGGTTGATTTTCACCTCTGGCTATATTGCTAACGAAGCAACCATTTCTACCCTGGCTCAGGCACTACCCGATTGTGTCATCCTAAGTGATGAAAAAAACCACGCTTCGATTATTCAAGGTATTCGGGCAAGCGGGTGTGAGCGGCGTATCTTCCGGCACAATGATTTGGCGGATTTACGGGAAAAGTTAAGCACCCTCGATCCCAAAAGGCCGAAACTCATCGCTTTTATCTCTGTTTATTCCATGGATGGAGATATCGCCCCTATTGAAGCCATTTGTGATTTAGCCGATGAATTTAACGCCATGACGTACCTGGATGAAGTTCATGCGGTTGGGCTTTATGGCCCCCAAGGGGCGGGTATCGCCGCCCAATTGGGGTTACAGGGCCGGATTAATATTATCCAAGCCAATTTTGCGAAAGCTTATGGCGTTATGGGAGGATACATTACGGGATCGATACCTCTGGTTGACTATGTCCGAAGCGCTGCTTCCGGGTTTATTTTTACAACCTCCCTACCACCTGCGGTTGTGGCTTCTGCCTATACGTCTATGCGTATCTTGCGCCAGGATACGGCGTTGCGCGACCAGTTGTGGTCACGTGTTGGGTTGCTCAAGCAACGGTTAGAAAAAAGCAGGGTTCCTTGTCAACCAGCAGGGAGCCATATCCTCCCTATTGTTGTTGGGAATGCGGGCCGATGCCAGGCTGTTTGTGACCTTTTGCGGGAAGAGCATAATATTTATGTGCAGCCCATCAATTACCCCACCGTCCCGCGGGGCCAAGAACGTATTCGCCTCACTGTCACGCCATCCCACACTTTAGAAATGATCCAGCAGTTAGGAGATGCCCTGGAAGATGTTTGGCACCGCCTCAATCTTTACCTTGCAGCTTGAAGAATGGATGGATATATTAACAAACGGTTATCTTTTTGTGCGTTAAAATTTATCAGGAGAAGTTACAATGATGCATTTCCGATTTATAAACTATTGTTATTGTTGGGATTTGACTCAAAAAGGTGATGAAGAATACAACTTGTTACGAAAAAGAAAGCGACGTTTACAATGCAAGGCTCCCTAATTAACACCGTTCTTAGCCCAATCCAGCTCCTTCACAAAAAACTTTCTCTTATTATTCCTTTTCTCATTCCTCCTGTCCTATCCTTTTCCTTGGTGACCAACCGGAAATCTGCGGAAGGAATGGGGGTTCCTATAGCCGATGATGGAAAGGCGCAAACAAAAATCGGGGGAGGCAAGATATGAGCGCACCCTTAAACTGGATACAATTGACAGGTGCCGTTGAACTGGGGTTCATCTATAGCCTGGTTGTCATTGGCGTCTATTTGTCCTTCCGCACCCTTCAGTTTCCCGACTTGACGGTTGATGGAAGCTTTCCTCTGGGAGCTGCCGTGGCTGCAACATTTATCGCCCTTGGGATCAATCCTTATGCGGCAACCTTTGCCGCTGTTTTGGCTGGTGCTTGTGCAGGTATGATAACAGCTTGGTTATCAACTCATTTGCGCATGCTGAATCTGTTGGCGGGTATCTTAACCATGATGGCTTTGTACTCTGTCAATTTGCGTATTATGGGGCGTCCCAATGTTTCCCTGCTCGGGGAAAAAACCCTTCTCAGTGGATGGTTAGGGTATCTCCCGACCGGACTTTCGCTGGGTATGATCACTATTATTGTTGCCCTCGGCATGTACTGGTTTTTAAGTACCCGCCTTGGACTGGCAATCCGGGCCACGGGAAGCAATGCAAAGATGGGGCGTGCCCAAGGGATTAATGACCGAAGCATGATCATAGCAGGGCTAAGTGCCTCCAACGCCCTGGTTGCTCTTGGCGGCGCTTTGTATGCCCAGGTCCATGGCTTTGCAGATGTCACAATGGGATTTGGCACGATTATCTATGGGTTGGCAGCCGTTATTATTGGAGAAGCCCTCTTTCCCACGCGCACGGTCTTCCAAGCGATTGGGGCTTGTATTCTGGGAGGAATTATTTATTTCATTCTGAGGGCCATGGCCCTCAATGTCGGGTTCCTGCAGGCCTCTGACTTGAATTTAGTTACTGCCGTCATGGTTGCAACAGCAATGTTGTTGCCTAACCTGACCCGTAAAGTTCGTAAAGGATAAGACAGCATGATTACGTTATCCCACTTGAAAGTAACCTTTGCACCCGCAACCGTTATGGAAAAAAAAGCGTTGCGGGGCATGAACCTGAAGATTGCCGAAGGGGAATTCATCACCGTTATCGGCAGCAATGGCGCTGGCAAATCAACGCTTTTAAATGCAATTGCTGGCGAAGTGATGTCCACGCAAGGGGTGATCCGCATTGATGAAAAAGACGTCACACGGTTGCCTGCCCATGCACGGGCCGACCTGGTGGCGCGTGTTTTTCAAGATCCTTTGGCCGGAACATGCGGAGATTTGACGGTTGCTGAAAATATGGCCCTGGCGCACCATCGTGGCCAACGCCGAGGATTGGGAAAAGGATTGTCCCGCACAGACCGGGCTTATTACGCAGAGATGCTGAAAACTCTCAAGCTTGGCCTGGAAAATCGTCTCGATACAGCCATGTCCTTACTTTCAGGTGGCCAGCGCCAAGCTGTCAGTTTGTTGATGGCAACCTTAAGCCCGTTGAAGATTTTACTCCTGGACGAGCACACTTCCGCTCTTGACCCAAAAACAGCCGCCTTTGTGATGAAGCTGACCGAAGAGATCGTAACAGAGAAAAGGCTAACGGCCTTAATGGTCACACACAGCTTACAACAAGCCCTTCATACGGGAACACGCACCATCATGCTTCATGAAGGAAAGGTTATTTATGATGTTTCTGGCGAAATGCGGGAGCGATTAACAGTCCCGGATCTTCTGAAGCAATTTGGCACGGC
>JAJONN010000079.1 GCA_021323455.1 Alphaproteobacteria bacterium
AAGGAATTCCCCATCAATCAATTTATAACCAACCAAGAAGGTAAGCCTTTTGTTCTGGCTTTAAACGATAAAGAGTTTTTTGTAAGCTGGGGCAGGGAAACCTTCAAAAGAATTGATATTCTTGGGCGGTCCTTTTGGGTTAACGGCGTCCCTCGCTCTGATGAAACCGTTATGGGCATCGCTCGAAGCACCAAGTTTTCTAAAACTGCCCAACTTGCAAATGGCGACATCATCCTCTTAAGTAACCCCGACGAAACCGGTTCTGATGGCATTCTTGATAGCGTTTTTATCAGATATGGCACACCTCTACCGGGCGAGTTTCCCATAACAAAAACAGCAAAAAGCTTTGGTGTTTCTTCTGCAGGGAATGGCGCTTTGGTTACATGGAATGAGGGTACGGGGGGCAAAGCCTTAGGGACATTCCTTTCTTCAGATGGTGATTTTCTTACAGATCACTTTACCATTTCCCCAGTCGCAGACACTGTCTGTTTAACTCGCTTGACAAAGGACAACACCTTTCTTGTAGCCTGGAGCAGGGCGGAGGAGGATGGTACGAATGCAATCTACGGTCGTGAAGTTTTCCTTAGAGAGCCCACCCAGGCCCCAACCCCATTCCCTACACCAACTTCAAGCGCATCCAGGCTAACACCTTGGACCGGTTTCTTGCCTACAAAGAACATACGCCATATATTTGGAAAGGCTTCAGATTTGGTTAGCAGCTTCTTCCAATAAGCCGCCCTTTACAGATGAACCTGGCAGGGAACAAATTCCCGCTTAATAAAGTAACCCTCATTTGATGCCAATATAAATATCCAGCACTGTATTCTGCGGATCTGCGGCACGTTCATCATATATTTCAAAATCGGTGCGATAGCCCCTTTCGCCCCCTAAATCGTCAGGTGTCATTTGCCAAATTTTCTGCCATGCCGCAATGAGGATATCCGGCATCGGGCCAGGACTGGTCGTCAATTTTGCATAGGTTTGCGGCGGGATCGTGAGCACCTTAAAGCCTTCTGGCAGCTCTTCAAAAGCCCTGACCTCTTCCCCAATAAAATAGGTGTAATCGCCTGTGAAATCGCTTTCATACTCTGTAAAAGCGCACAAAGTAATCCCTGGCTTTTTACGGTGGGGAATGGTGGCCGCTAGCTCTTCCTGAAAATAGCGTTGAACGGTTGGGCTAATTTTAGCAGCAGATGGGTCGATCTCATTCTTGTTATTGGTCCGGGCTGTAATTCCAACCAATTTTATCTCTGGCAATTCTATTTTTTCTTTTTTCATATTATCTTAAGCCCCTTCCTAAAAGCTTTTGTTTTATCCGCCAATTTTTTCTGGTTGTCTATAATCAGCTTGGTCGCCTTTTTTAATTTCAGCAAGGAACTTCTGCCGTTCCTCTTGTGTTTTAAAATGTCTAATAACAGCATCCTTCCGATGGACTGTCATCGTTCCTGTCAAATGGTCATATTCGTGCTGAAAAGCCCGGGCGGCAAAGCCGCTCAGTCGATAGGTTACGCGGTCTCCTTGCCGATTTGTATAGGTTGCCAGAATCATTTGATAGCGGGGTATTTGAGCCATGGCAAGGGGGGTGGAAAAGCACCCCTCCCAGCTCTGGGTCATATCATCGTTAACAGCTTCAAAAGAAGGGTTAATAACGGCTTCAGGCTCTGACGTGCGGTTCCAGCTAAAAATAAAAACCTGTTTGGAAATACCAATTTGGGGCGCAGCAAGACCAGCTGCCGGCACGTGAGGGTGTAAAGCATTTTCTAAATGCCGGATTACGTCTATGGCTTCCTGAAGCCCCGAAACTGTGTCCGCTATGGTCTCTGCTTTTTTTGTAAGGCAAGGGTGAGGAAGTGTGACAATTTCCCTGATGGGCGGGACCTCCATGGCTTTTCCTTCCGTTTGAAGGGGATTGGCTACCCCCTCAATGCCTAAAACAGATCTATGCTTTTTCCTTCAAAAGCGTCTTGTTAACCAATATCATAAAAACAGAAAGGCCGCAAAAGTATATTGGCATCGGAAACAGCGTTCCGTTATGGCCATATCCCATACCCAAGGTCACAAGGGATACGAGGGCATAATAAGAAAACCCAAACAAGGACGAAGCCGTACCAATACACTTCTTATAATGAACAAGCGCGAGCGACAGGGCATTCGAGGTTATTAAGGGGATCCCTCCCATTATAACCATCATTGCGAAAAGGTTTCCCCAAAGGAGGAACACCCTGTCAAGACATAGCCATACAACCCCCATCAACAAGAGGCTACCCAGGAACGTTATAGCAAGACCATAGCCTAGGATCCTGGCAGAAGTCCAATGATCATGCAATTTACGCCCCCCCAGTCCCCCACACAAGGTGGCAAAGGCAGTACCAATAAAAGTTAATCCATATTGACTTGGGGAAAGCTCCAAAAGCTCAATCATCAAGAAAGGGGCCTCAGCATAATAGCTGAAGCTCACGCCATTGGCCAAACCTACCAGGAGACCAAACCCAATGACTTGGCGGTCCCTTGTCATCTTGAGGAACGTATCTTTTAAGCTGATGCGCTCTCGATGTTCAGCTTTATGCGTTTCTGGTAAAAACCGAACCGTTAAGCTCACAACAAGGCTTCCAACCCCAATTAAAAACAAGAAGATAGAAGGCCAGCCGAAATGTTGATCCATAACGCCGCCAATGATGGGGCCAATGGCTGGGAAGATCGCAAGCGCCCCTCCCACAGACGCATAAATCCTACCCAGGCTTGCGCCGTGAAAGGCATCTCGACAAACGGCCTGGCCTAAAACACTGCCTACGCTTCCCCCGAATGCCTGGATGAAACGGCTGGCCATCAACCACAAGATGGTATCGGATAAATAACATCCAAGGCACCCGAAAAGGTAGAGGACAAACCCCATAACCAGGCAAGGTTTCCGACCCCATTGATCAGAAAGGTTCCCCCAGAAAAGGGTGCCGATCGCAAGCCCCAGCAGGTAAATGGTAAGGGTATACTCCACCAGGGAATTGCTTACAGATAACGTGTGGGCAATATCTGGTAAAGAGGGCGTATAAACTGTTTCTGAAAGAATGGGGATTCCCACAATAAGGATAATAAGCCAGGTAGCTGGCAAAAGATGATGTTGTTTCATAACAAACCTCGTTAAGTTTATGTCAAAAATTTGGTAATACAAAACCAGCTCTTCAAACGAAGAGTGGGAAAAGATAAATTTTTGACCTAAACGACGACGATTGTTTTCATGAAACCAATCCTTAATTTAACTTTATCATCAATTCTGTTTCTTAAGCATATTTCTAAAACATGGATGATTGTGTAAAGCCTATGACATAGGAGAATATTTCGTTTAAATAGTTTTAGTGCCTTTCTTTTGCTACCTCCAGCCAGCAAAACATAAGTTTCAAAGCGATCACTTGATAACATAGCCTCAAGCTGGGATATGTTATTCGAATTATAGGGTAAACTTGACATCAGGCCTATAAGGTACAATATTATGTCTTGTATCCCCCGGATTATGCCTCTGCTTGCAAGCACCCGGGGCATTTTTTTGCCTTAAACATACCATATTTCATAATGAGTAGTCCATCAGGCTGTTCATGTCTTTTCAATCTTCAAAGATGCTTCATTGCGTACCTGTGGCATTTATGTTTGTTTTGAAAAACCCCATTTTTCTTATTGGTTTTAGAGGTTCCTTTTAGGGAGCTTGAACGTCATGAGCGTACAAGCGGCCATAATGACAATAAGAATTAAGAACGCCGCTGTTAACTCATCGGGGCCATAAGCCCGCGCGCCATCCTTTCCGTAAACGCCTTGCCATTGAAAATCTAAATACCACCCAATCGCTTGCTGAATCACCGCTCCCCCCAACATATTTAAGGTATTGACCACGCCCAAAGAGAGGCCAGAATGGGAGACGGAAGAAAGTTGCGCGGCCCCTGCGAAACAAATCATTTCTGCCCCACAAAATATTCCAATAAGGGTCAGGAGTACCGTTAGTTGCCCAGAGGTTAGGGTGTCTATATAAAGCAACATCAAAAGCGCACCTATAATCCCCACAGAACACACCTGGATGGTTTCCCTTAACCTCCCCCATTTAAGGCTAAACCAAGGGAGCAGGAGGCTCCCAACAGTGAGGCCCCCATACATGTAGAGGGTAATTTGCGCTGCATCCGCCCGGTTCAACTCAAATTTTTCCATCAAAAAGGCTGTTCCCCAGAGATCAGCTAAAACGCACAAGGGCGTGTAAACACTAATAGCAATGAAAGCGTACAATAGAATTTCTTTCCGTTGGGCAATAGCGCCAAGGCCCTCACGCAATTGCATGTAAGCCCCTTGGGACAGTCTGGTTTCCTTTTTTTGAAAAGAAGGGACGCACCCCAGAACAATCAGAAGGATGAGGACGCCAACCCCAGCACACAGCAACAAACTATCTTCTCGTCCAATGGTTTCCAAAAGAGACACAAAGAATTTGCCTGACAAAAGAGCACCTACGGTCCCGATAGCCAACGTTGCGCCCATAAACAACCCCTGATCCTTTGCAGGTAAATGATCTGAAACTAATTTAAGGGCACAAATAAAAGCAGGGGCCGACCCCATCCCAATGCAAAACCGAGCGATTTGAAGCATCCCCACAGTGGTTGCGAAAGCAAAAAGGCAAGTACCCCCGATGCACATCAAAATCGACACTGCCATAACACGCCGCACACCGAGACGATCTAAAACGAAACCTAAGGGAACTTGAAGAAGAGAATAAGCGTAAAGATAAATGGCTCCCAAGGACGAAAATTCTTCGGCTGTCAGTTTATAGACCTGGCGCAATTCAACAATCATGATGCCAGGAGAAACGCGCAATATATATTGGTAAAAATAAAATAAAGAAATGGAAAACCAAGCTATATAATAAATGGATTTCCGGTTGGAAAGGGTAAAGCTATCCACGGCAAAACGTCCTACTCAAAAAAATTTAAAGGGCAAAAATGAATTGATTTGTCGTAAGACTATTGGGCTGCACAAAGAATAAGCCTTACGACCAGGTCGGTCGAGGCACAGAAAAACGCGGGAAAAAGTTTTTAACAATATCCATGATTTATAAGTAATCATTGTGAAAAGATATGTCAATATTTTTCAGCTTAACACCGGACAAATTTTAGGTAAGTCCAAAGTTTGGGGATATTGGCCAAGGAGAGAGCGGCCTGTAGAATAAATCTTAATCCTTGTTTAAAAAAG
>JAJONN010000080.1 GCA_021323455.1 Alphaproteobacteria bacterium
AATCGCATCTGTATTGATGCGCCCTCCTTTCAGGGAGAATTCAATACGGGCACGCTGCGTCATGCCAAGGTTGGCCCCTTCTGCAATAATTTTAGCCTGGACAGATTTTGCATCAACCCGAATGTCGTTATTTGAGCGGTCTCCGGCATCTGCATGGCTTTCCGGCGTTGCCTTCACAAATGTTCCAATGCCGCCAAAATAGAGTAAATCAACAGGCAAGCAGAGCAGACATTTGATTAAATCATCTGGGCTGATTTCTGCATGGGAGATCCCAAAGATTTTACGAACCTGGGGCGTGATCTTAATAGACTTTGCTGAGCGATCAAAGACGCCCCCTCCTTCAGAAATAAGAGCGGGATTATAATCTTTCCAGCTTGATTGAAGCATCTCAAACAAACGTTTCCGTTCTTTGAAGCTTGTTTCCGGGTGAGGGTCTGGATCCAGAAAAATATGCTTATGGTTAAATGCGCCGAGAAGGCGAATTTTACAGGATTGCAACAACCCATTTCCAAATACATCTCCTGCCATATCGCCAACTCCTATAACGGTAAAGGGCGTCGTTTGGCAATCCTGTTTAAGTTCCCGGAAATGACGTTTAACGGATTCCCAAACCCCTCGGGCTGTTATGGCCATCTTCTTGTGGTCATAACCGGCGGAGCCGCCGGATGCAAAAGCATCCTCCAACCAGAACCCGTACTCATTTGAAATGGTATTGGCGATATCTGAAAATTCCGCTGTACCTTTGTCTGCTGCCACAACGAGATAGGGGTCATCTTCATCAAAGCGGATAACCTGCGGAGGGTGGACGATCTTTCCCTTAACCAGATTATCCGTAATATCCAGCATGCCCCGCATCATCGTCTGGTAACAACTGACAACCTCTTCCCGTAACTGTGCGGAGTTTGTCAATTTGGCTTGATTTTTCACAACAAAGCCTCCTTTGGATCCCAAAGGTACAATCACAGCATTTTTGACTGTTTGGGCTTTCATCAACCCTAAAATCTCTGTGCGGAAATCTTCTGGCCTGTCGGACCACCGGATCCCTCCCCGCGCCACCTTAGCTCCCCGTAAATGGATGGCCTCAACGCGAGGGGAATATACGAAAATTTCATATAAAGGGCTTGGGTGAGGAAGGCCATCCAACTTGCGGCAGTCAAATTTGAAGGACAGGTAAGGCTTCAGGTCGCCTGTTTTTTCTTTTACCTGAAAATAGTTTGTCCGAACGGTTGCCTCAATGGCGTTGAGGACGCGGCGCAAGATGCGATCATGATCAAGGCGGTCAACAGCCTCCAGGGAGCGGTGGATATTTTTGAGCAGATGGGCTTTTTCCAAATCATTGGCTTTTCCCCGCTTTAATGTGAACCGTAATTCAAACAATTCCACGAAATGGCGTGTTAAATCTGGGTAACATGAAAGGGTTTCTTCCACATAAGCCAGAGAATAAGGTAGCTGGACTTGCCGCAAGAATTTCAGATAAGCACGGATCAGGGTCACCTGGTGAACGCTTAACCCAGCCTTCAAAATGAGTTGATGCAAAGCATCATTCTCGGCTGTCCCATTCCAGATATGATGAAAGGCGCTTATCAGATTGCTGTGGTTTATTTTCCAGTTCTCGATGCCGCGGGCATTAATCTCAAAATCATGGATCCACACAGTATAGCCATCTTTTTTTAAAGAGTACGAAGTCTCTCCAACAATTTGCAGTCCCAGGTTTTGCAGGATCGGCAATAAGGTTGACAAGGAAAGGGAATGACGGGCATGAAAAATCTTAACTTTCAAGAGCTTACGGCGTTTATCCTGGTAAAGATAAAGATCAACAGGCGTAGCATCTGTGATTTTCTCGAGGTAACTAATATCAGTGACAGCTTGCTCTGGTTTGAACATGGCTATATAAGGAGCCGGAAACGCATTTTGATAGCGGGCTAGGAGTATCGCTGTATTCTCTTCATCGTAGCGGCTGCTAATGAGCCGTTCCAAATAGTCTTCCCAGCTTAAGGAAGCTTCGAGCAGGGCTTTTTTAATCTCAACTGAATTATAATACATAGCCAAACCGGGCTCAGAAAGATTAACGACAAAGATGAGCCGGGCATAATCCAATTCTCCTAGCAGGACGTTATCAGAACTGACCTTTCCCTTAAAGTGTTGCTCGAGTAACTTATAAATGCGGCCTCTTAAAGCAACGCTATACTTTTCTTTCGGCAAAAAAACGATGACGGTAATGTAACGGCCATAAATATCAGGCCGAATTGAGAGCGTTAAGGAATGCTGATCATTCATGTTCAGCACGTCTTGGCTCATGCTGTAAATTTCATCTTCGTTCAGGTAGAATAGCTCATCCCTGGGGATACTGTTTATAATGCTAATGAGCGTTTTGCCATCATGCCACTGCGGAGCCAGACCAAACCTATTAAAGACATTGCGGACCTTGGGGCCAATGATCGGCGCATCAAAAGCTGACCCTGTAAATGCTGCTTTTGTAAAGATGCCGATAAACTGATAGAGGCCTTGAGGATTGCCATTGTGGTCGAGATCCATGATTTCAATGGCGTCAATCCGGGAAGCGCGATGGACTGGGGAGCGGGTATTGGTCTTTGTAATGGACAAAACGGGCCGTTGCGAAGGAAGCGTCTTGTTATTGCTACCGGTCAGGCGGGGGCGGCAAAAAGTGGGTGCCATATCATCACTGTTTTTAAAAGCATTGTCCCGGAATAGCCCTAAAAGCGAAGCAGAATGGCTTTCCAGGCAGGAGATAGTCAAATTTGTCTCCTGGCTTGTTCCGATTTGCTCCTTGGCGCTTACGGAAAAATAACGTCCGCCCAGAAAAACGAAATGTTCATGTTCCAACCAAGCAAGAAGCTCTTTCAAATCGTTACGTTCTTCGGGGGGGGGGAATTTTTTCGTCAAGGGAAGTTTTATCATAAGGTTGCGTAAAGTACTGAGCTGAGCTCTTATGAGAGGCCAATCAGACACCACATTGCGAACTTGTGTAATCAGGTCGTTTATTTCCTTAAGGAGAGTATCAACCTGTTTCTTTTTTAAATTCGATTTTATTTGGATGAACGCAATAGATTCAGGCTGGTTGTTGGCGTTAATTTTAGGCTCATTCAAGCTGGCGCTCTTGGCGCGCGCAACCTTTTCTAAGTTACCAACAGGGGTCGTTAAGGGATGTGTTTCTTTTAAGTCAAGCAATGAAACCAGCTTGCCTTCCTGGCTCCGGTGAACCCCTAAAACAGGGTGGACTATCAGCTCTGCCTTGAAACCTTTTTTATCCAAGAAGGCTATAATACTGTCAATTAAAAAAGGTTGGTCCTGGTTCACCATAAAAATACCGAGTCGGGATACTGTATGCTGGCTTAATGTATATTCCTTGATTTTAATAAGAGACTGATGGGACTGGCGCGTTTGAAAGAGTTCCCAAGCTTCCCGGGCGATGAATACCAGCTCGGATACCAGCATTTTCTGGAGAAATTCTATGGGAACACGCTTGAAAAAATGATAAGCAAAGATATCAAAGTTTTTATTTTCATGAGGGAATTTACCATGAACATGCTGGCAAACAGTTGCAACCAAATGAGATTTTGAATCAGACGCTGCCATAAAGCAAAGACCCACCGCACAAAAATAAACGCCATCATTAAGCATATATTCTTGATTTTACAGAAAGAAAGTTAAGATTGGGTAACGAAACGCCATAGTTTGTCAGTTCCGTGCCGGATACCAATACGGGGCGTTGCGATAAAATGAGGCGTGAGCCCTTCGTCACAAACATAAAAATCATCGGATGTGATCAAATCAATGGCATTGTGAGCTTTTGTGATCATCAAATGACGGCAAAGTTTCCCAGGGCCATTGAGTAGGGTTGTTTCTGTTTTAAGGCCCCGGATCAAGACAGCAGCCCCGATGCCTTCAGGTTCAGTGACAATATTTAAGCAGTAATACATGCCATAAATGAAATAGACGTACGAATGTCCGGCTGGGCCAAACATGGGCGTATTACGAGGGGTTTTTCCCCGATAGGCATGACAGGCGGGATCGTTATCTTGATGATAAGCTTCCGTTTCCGTAATGATTCCAGAAAGTTTTTGAAAGACAAGCCGTTTTCCGAGCAAGTCTTGAGCCACTTGAACAGTTGGACGCAGGAAAAAAGAACGATCTAAACGTCTCATGGTCACTTTATGAACCATTAAAGATTTATGTGTAAGGGGAGATTTTATTGGAGCGGGCGAAGGGATTCGAACCCTCGACCCCAACCTTGGCAAGGTTGTGCTCTACCCCTGAGCTACGCCCGCCCACTTGGTTCACTACGAATCATTTCGTGTTCTTAAAAAAAAAGAGGCAGGGAACAACCCTACCTCTTTTTAAGCCTCTTTTTTCGTAAACTTTAGAACGAGATCTTTGTGCCAACAATTCCCAGTAAGCCTGAATTGTTTCCAACACCAACACTGGAATTGCCGGATTGATTATTCAGAAACGCCGTTTCCCGCGCAACGGCAACACTATTTGTCCGGCTACGGATATAATCGACTTCTGTGTACACCTTCAAGCCTTGGAAGGGGGTTACATCAACCGTTGCTGAGTAAAAGTCGCTGTGGGCTTTCTGGAAATTACCGGTGTTCCGGTTCGTCCGTTGATAAGAAGCAGCGAGTTGATAGGCTCCCAAGGTATACCCTGCGCCAACATTCCAGGCATGACCAGCATTCCCATTATTCATAGAGGTCAAGTTAACTTTGTCGCCTGTAGAGCCGCCATAGGTGAAATTCGGAGAGCGGGGAAGGTGTGATTTTCCATTATCCAGGTAACCACCGCCAAAGCGGAAGTCGCCATATCCCACTACAAAGCCCAGCTGGTAGGCTTTCGCATTCTGAAAGGGGACCCGTCCGCTGGTTGTATTGTTGGCAATATTTGAATTAAAGAAATAGGACTTGGCTGTAATTCCCGCGCCACTCAACGTGATATTCCATTTCCCAATTTCTTTCTTATAGGTCAACCCCATAGCAACGTGGCGTAAATCAAAAGGCTGGTTACCTTTGACCTCATATAAACCTCGGTTTCCAGGAAGTTTTGCCGTGCCCCCTGTCATGTTATCCAGCTTGCCATCCCCTTGATGGGCTGTCGAAGGCGTATAGGCAATGCCAACTTGCCATCCCCCTACCTCGGGGCTGTAATAAACCACCGTTGTCGCATTCCCTTTATCTCCAACGTTATCATTACCACGCATGACGCCAGCCGACATATTATAGACATTGTTATAGCCGCCATCAAACCCGCCGGTACCCCCAATGATTTTCCCAGCATCCCAGATCATGGTATCTTCCGGGCCCACAATGTTGCCCACCTGGAATGTCCCAAAACTTCCTTTAATCTGGCCATAATTTTGCTGCATGGTGGTGCTGGACCCGGGAATGGTTTCAAGCGTTACGCGGTACATATACTCTATGCCATTAACAGAGTAGCCCATAATGGTAAAGAACAGGTTAGATGCGTCAACGCCAATATGAGGCTGAGGCCCCCCTCTCCCGTTCTCACGGCGTTGTTGATTGAGAACATAAGCATTAATGCTTGTGAACCCATTAATTTTTAAGGAAGGCGGAACAGCACCCGAGGTAAGCGTTTCAGCATAAACGGGGGCGCTTCCCAGAGCAAATAATGCCAAACCAGCAAGGGCAGATGTTCCGAACAAAGATTTAACCATTTTGTTATTTCTCCTTTATTTATGGGGCTTGAGCAGAATCATCCTAAAAATTTAGGTACTTCTTCTATAAGAACCCGAAAATGCAAGCCGGATCAACCTCAAATATTTACAAAAAGTAAATGACCAAGCGAATGTGTCTTTGTGAACACACTTGGAGAATCCTATGGAGAGGGGTATGCTTTGATTAAGATGTCCCGTAACGTGAACGCGGGGTCCTGGGATGTTTTCTTGACAGCCATCTCTCCGCGTAAAGCGTGAAGAAACCCAGCCTTAGAAGGGAAGAACCCTGGCCTCGTTGAGTTTCTTAAATATTGGCTCAAAACCCCCCGCAATAAATACACGGCGTTGGCTTTGGCCTCCGCCCGGTCAATGGCGCCGAGCAAAGAACCAGGAGGGATGATGGGGGTGCGAGCAGCACTTATAACTTGCTGGTTGTGTTGCTCTACCCATTTTTGGATTTCTTTGGCTTCTTCGGTAGGCTTGGGATCAAAATCAAAAAGATGTTGCGTCATGGTTGGGCGCCTGAATTTTAAAAGGACAAAGGAACTGTTTCAAGGAGCCAAGGGAGTGGAGTTACCAAAGAAACGAGTAAAATGGTGCCTGTTGCCGGACTCGAACCGGCACGCCTTTTGGGCGACAGATTTTAAGTCTGTTGTGTCTACCAAATTCCACCAAACAGGCCCCATGGGGAACTTTAATCATTTCCCTTTCACCTTTCAACAAAAACTATACACTCAACCTTATTTTCTGTGATAGCTTATGCACGGATCAAGGAGGAGTGCCGGAGTGGTCGAACGGGGCGGTCTCGAAAACCGTTGTACGCGCGAGTGTACCATCCGAAAAAGTCCAAAAATCATCTAGAAAATGACGGTAATGACCATTGAGCATGGCAGATGAGGTGATCGGCATTGCTTCTTTCTTCGGGTTTTTGCACCGCATATTGATGCTATTCGTGCTGCTTCAAGAGCTGATCGCTACGTTTGTTTCATAACATTCTCCGGGTGCATGGGGTTATGTTCAATTTATCTTATCACACCCTCCCTTTCACCAACGCAAATGGATTGTAAATTTTAAGGTACAGAAACAATAATAGAGCCCCATTGTGAAATAGTGGACTTTAGCTTAAAAGGGGGGTTAAAATGCCGCAAAGAAAAGACATGCATTTACCTGTATGAATGTATAAAGCGTGGTTTATTTCATTCTGAAGCTGAGTAAGGCAAACACAAAGCATCAAATATTAAGAGGCTCCTTATCTCTAAGGCACTGCAGAGTATGCGCTTAATTAGCTAATTTGTAAGATTTTAATAAATGCCCTATATTATTAAAGAAAGAGGGAGAACTAGGTTATGGTTACATGTCATGACGTAGCTAAGTATATTCTTGAAAAGCAAGGACCAATGACTGCGATGAAATTGCAGAAATTAGTTTACTATGCTCAAGCTTGGTCACTTGTTTGGGGTGAGGAAACGCCGCTATTTAATGAAAACATTGAAGCATGGGTAAATGGCCCTGTTGTGCCTGAGCTTTATAAGAGCCACAGTGGAATGTTTAAAGTTGATGCCCAGACGATACCAAAGGGCAACTCATCAGTCTTAAATAACGATCAAAAAGATACTATTAATCGAATTTTAAAATATTATGGCTCAAAAGATTCTCAATGGTTAAGCGACTTAACGCATCTTGAAGACCCTTGGAAAAATGCGCGTCATGGGCTCCTTCCTAATGAAAGGGGTGGTCAAGTAATATCTTTACAATCAATGAGCGAGTATTATTCCTCAATCCAACCAGAAAACTAAGTATTTACATGGCTAAAAACAAACGATTAGGTAGGAAGCATGACCCTTCTTCAAGAGAAGTGCGCTCAGCAACAACCAATCGACAGATGGTTGATGATGTTCTACAGCATTGTCCTGCCTGGCGGTTAGGCTTTATTGATATCGACCACGAGGAATGGGGGTGGAAAAATATTGAGAAAAACAACCCTATTGAAGTACTTAAAAAGCTTAAGGATTACGAAACAAGAAAATGGCACGAAATACGTAAAGATAAAAAACGGGATCATTCTGTAAACATTGATGATTTATCAACTGAGGCAAAAAAAAGACTTAAGCAACTTAAATTAGATGATTATGATAGCTTATTTAGATTTCGTCTCTCAGCAACCATGAGGATATGGGGGATTTTGGACGGATATAAATTTAACATACTTTGGTTAGATCCCGATCATACTGTATGCCCATCATCAGAACGTTAGAATAGTGCATGTCACTCAACTAATGGTTTGAGTTTTGTAGTATTTATCCCATGACCCACATAGGCAATCATGAAAACAGAATTAGATAGGAATCAGGTATCAGGAACCAGGGGAATACAAAATACAAGAATACCATCAAAAGGAGACTATATTTTAGGCTGTTTTCCTGATCCCTGAAACCTGGTTCCTGGCCCCTGGAATAGATCTCGGGTTCTAAGATTTTGTAACGTTTCTCTTACGCGAAAACAAATAAAATCTAAGCCTCAGGATGACATGGACAGAGTTATTTTTACAAAAATAGATGGAGCTAGAAATTTGCTAACGACCTTTAAAATAAATAACTCAATTTAATCGTCACGCGACGTTCAACAGGCTTATAGTGATAAGCCCGCGGGCCCGTCATTTGCGCCTTGAACCGTTTAAAGAATGGCGATGATATCTCCAACCCTGCCAGAAAATGGGGACCAACTTTATACGCAGCCCCAAGACCAACGTTTATGGGTTTGAACGTGTGGCGAAGGACTTGTTTTGCAGGCAAATTGGGAACAACGCCAGCAATAGGTTGCTGGAATTGATAGGTAAACTGGAATTTAGCCACCTCCATACCTGCATTCACATAAACCAGGATTTTAGGGTTAAACATCATTCCTACCGTTAAGGCTGCTCCCATACTTTGTTTATGTTGAATGGAAACATTCCCTTCTATGGGGCCACCCACAAGAGCTAAATCGATTTTGGGGTTGACGGTTGGCATCAGAAGATAGGCTTCCCCGCCCACCACAATTTTAGAGCTTCCTAACTCAAAAAGATATCCTGCATGGCCACCATAGATCGCGCCAATCGGGTTTAACCGCCTCACCATATCCGTAGCGGGAACAGACGGATTTGCTGTATACCAATGCCTTCCTTGCAAAACCATGACGCCAAAATTCCCGCCAACTCTGAAGCCACCAAAGGCTGCCTGGCTCGGATGGGCACTCATCATAATCCCTAGAAGCATGAGCCCTGATATTCTTTTTTTCATGTTTTGGTTCCCTTAAATAATTATGATTTTTACTAAAATACGCGATATATGGCTTGAGGGAAAGGGAAAATGTCAAGGGAACAACCTTATTTTTTTTCTGTTATCAAACAATGTTTTAGCCATTGGCGCGCCAGATTTTCACAAAGGCTATTTTGGCTGAGCCGATCAGATAGGCACTTGAAGTCAACCTGGTCAAGAGATTGGTCCTGCTTCACGCAAGAATAAACGATGCGCTCTTCTCTCGTTACAGGATCCCTGTGGCGTTGCAAACATTGGGCGCAAATCTCTTTCATCATGCACTGCATCGGGGAGTTAATGCTGCCAATAGCCAGATGGTTCGGATTCAAAAAGGGGGCCAGGATGCCATAACGAGCCGCAGCTACCGCTGCCATCATGCGGTCTGACCCAATGGCGATCAACCGCTGGACTTCAGGCAGGGCAATCAAGCATGAACCCAGCTCTTCACGGCCATAAGCGGCCATCGCTTCAACAATGTTACCAACGAAAGAACGATCTTGCCTACGGTTCGGCGTAAAGCCGGGGGATTCATCACAACACCAGATGACCACATCTGCCGCCGCTTCAATCTCAGCCTCTTTATACCGATCCATAATTTTCTTGTATCCAGCAAAATAAACAACACGACACCCTTTTTCGCGCATTGCTTGGCCAATCGAGAAGAGGACCGCATTCCCCAGCCCGCCCCCCGCAAGTAGCACCGTTTCCCCTTCAGGAATTTCTGTGGGATGGCCGGTTGGACCCATAAGGATGACCGGTTCCCCCGGCTTGAGGCGCGCGCACAAATCTGATGACCCTCCCATTTCCAAAACAAGGGTTGACAACAAGCCCCGAGCCCGGTCAACAGAAGCGCCTGTCAAGGCCAACCCTTCCATGCCCAGCCGCGTATCCTTCATCACGGGTGCCAGCGCCTCAAAATTCTGGAGACGGTAGAATTGTCCCGGTTGAAAGGCGCGTGCAGCGAAAGGCGCATGGATGACCACTTCAACAATAGTAGGTGTTAACCGATGGACAGCCTGAACGGTTGCCCGCAAAGAGGCGTTAAGTTCATGCAACAAAGAAGGCCCTGGCACCCGGGAAGCAGGGGTTTTTCTTAAAAAACGGCTGATCACCGGATACCCCTGTTTTGCACTCCCCATGGCCTTGACCACGTTCCCTGCAAAGGAAGGATGCATGTCCCCAAAGAAACTCACCGCTTTTTTGCTGGCGCGGACATCCATCAATACGTAAGGAATTTCTGGTTTTGCCAAGCGTTCCGGCTGGACAGGTAAACCCGTTTCATCTACCGCCTGGAACGTCTGTCCACTCACCACCAACTGATGAGGAACATCGTAGGTCAAATTGATGTTCGGTCGGGTCCCCGCAGCCACAAGTACCGCCCGCGCGGGCAAGGTGAGGCGCTCCCCTAAATGGCGTACGGTTAACCCGGCAGCATGGCCATAAGCATCAACATCAACTCCTTCAGGCGTTATCTGATCTAGAATAGAAATGCCTTCTTCCAGAGCCTTGGCAACTTCTTCATGATTGAGGGTATAGCTTGGGGCTTGGTTAAGAGGACGACGGTAAGCGACCGTAACCCCCCCCCAGGATTGCATCAACTTCTGAAAATTCGGCAACCGACCTTTAGATTGTGCTTGATGTCGCTCCTGTTGAAGGACTTTGGCATGTTCCAAAAATTCCTTGGCAACTTCATGGTCTTGAGGTGTCCAGCAAGCTCTGACCGATTCTTCCCCATAAATTTTAGCAAGTTCATGGTAACGCCTGGCAAATTTCTCCACCTGGACAGGGTAGTAAGCCATGGCTTCTGTCGCCGTATCGATGGCTGTCAAGCCACCCCCAATGATTCTTTAGCAGCGCCTGTCAACTGTAACGCCATGAGGAAATCACTGGCCTGACGGACACCGGGTGCCAAGCTGTTTTTCATGGGGATTAAAGTCGGGCTTCCCGCGCCCATACACAAGGCAATATGGTCGAATCCCAGATCAAAAGCCTGGTCAATGGTGAGCGTCCCGCCGAAACGAACCCCTCCAAACAGACCAAAGTTGGACCGACGCTCCAAAGTCAGGCGAATGAGTTTCAGGAAATTCTTGTCCCACCGAACGGTGATGCCATACTCAGCGACGCCCCCGAATCCGCCATTCATACGGCTGTGCAAATCCTCTTCGGTGATGGGCAAGCGTAAAGCCCGCTGGCCCCGTACCGACAACCAGAACCTTATACCCAGAATCTGGCAGCAAGACAGGCCGTTGGAAGTTGAGCGGGTTCCATCGCGTCAAAAGGCTGTAGATTTCCACGCCCCAGGGCAAGGACAACACCTCTTTTAAAATTTGTGTTTCAACACCGGGAATGTTTACCGGGTCTTGCTTTTGATAGATGCATGCTTTCATACAATCATTGCAAATACGGTGGCCCGTGGCAGGAACCATCGGGTTATCAATCATAATAATAGACAAGGCCGCGAGTGATAGCCCCTGGCTTTTCACTTCATTCATTTCAGAGATTTTTTGTTCCAGGGGGCAGCCAACCAGGGGGGCTCCAAAGCTGTTCTTTTGAAAGCGTTCACCCCCTTCTTCCGGTTTTTTGGGCTTTAAGCCTTTTGAACAAGAATCCTTGCCTTGATGGTGGCACCAGATACAATAATGGGCCTGGTGCAGGGTAGATTCACGGCTTAATCCCTCATCTGTCAGGGAGAACCCGTCCCGCAAGCGGCGGTGGCCTTCTGGCAATTGCCAAGCGCCATGGCTTCCTGTCGGTTCCACAGGGATAAGATGGTCAGAGTCCAGCTTGTGGGGGACAGCATATAAGGATTGCCCACGATGATAGCGTTGCCCTTCTTCTGTTTGGACAGCCCAAGCCGTATATCGGGATGCCAGGTCAAGCTCACTCTGATAATTTTCTGATGCCGCTAGCCATGTTAAAATTTGTTCCGCTAAAGCTTGTTCATCATCCGGGTTGGTATAGGCTTCCAAGACTTGACGCAAGGACGCCCCCTCAAAGGAGGCGGCAATACTTGCCGGATATTGTTTTATTGCCACCCGTTGAACAAACTGTCGGTTAACTTCCAGAATGATTGCGAATTTCTGATGTTCCTGACGTAAGGACGACGCAGCTTCCTCTTCAAACAAAGCGCCGATGAACTGGTTCACAAGAGGGGAGAGGGACAATAACAAGGCACTCTCGCCCGAGCTTTCTCCCTGCCGTGCCCGTGTATATTGACCCGACAGGTCTTTGTTCCGAATTTGTAGAAATTCAAGGAAAACCTGGTCAAGTTTTAGCAATCCTTCCCGATGGTACAAGTCGGCAAAGGTCAGGCCAAAAGGAAGATTTAGCGTCGTTACCGGGGTGGTCATTTCTTTAACCTTGTTCGATAAGTGTAGGGTTGTTATAGCGGAAAATCTGGCTGCTTTTCTATGGATTTTCCCTACACGCCAGAAAAGGCCCGCGCGTCCCTTCATTTTCCCCCTTTTTATATTTCTCATTTTGGAGAAAAATACAAAAAGAGCTATCTATTTTTAAAGGGTTAACCCGTGGTTCGCTTTCTTGCCTATGCTATCCTTGGCGCTTTTCTGGGAAATATCGCCCCTGTTCTGGGTAAGCAAGCTTCTTCGGGCGTAAAAAGCCCTCCTAAAAATAAGCCTCTTAAAAACAATCCCAGCTTGGTTAAAAAGAATCTTCCTAAGAAAGATACAAGGGGGGCCGCCCCTCCAAAGACCCTCAAAACAGACGATCCAGCGGTCAAGACTCTTCAAGAAACATCTGGCCAGAAAGCAACTGAAAAGGAAAAAGCAGAGCTTGATGCTCAACTCAAAGCCATTCCTGTTAAAATGAGGCCGCTATCAAAGAAAACCATCCTCATTGATGCGCGCCGCTTAGGTGAACATAAATTTACAGAAACAATCCGCTATATTAAGGAACACCCTGATATGCGGTTAAAACTGCAAAACATGACCATTGACCCAAGCTCTGCTGTTCCTTTACTGAAAGGCTTCAAGGAAGCAGGCGTTATTGACCAAATCCGCGACATTGGGTTTGTGATGTTGCCGGGTCCTCTCGCCAACCAGGTCTTAAATGAAGACGCCTTCATTAAGGACATTTTACCCTATCTGGGACACCTGGAAGCCATAGACTTAAGTTGTCTGGGCGTCTCCGATAAAGTTGTACGCGCCCTACCTAAAGAAACACCCTATTTAAAACACTTATCTCTTTTCGGGGTTGGCATCACAGATGGCACGGTTGAAATTTTAGCCAACCAATTCCCAGATCTTGTCAAAATTCATTTGATCAATACAAGCTTGACCAAGGAGGGCATTAAGGGGCTTGCCACAAAGTTTCCCTACCTTCGGGCTATTGGCATCAGTGGCCAAAACCTGAAAGATGATGACTTTGATGCTTTAAAGGAAGCAGCCCCAAACCTCCATTCCCTTGCTATGATCGGGCAAGTTTTTAAGAATATGGGAACAATTAAAAACTTGTTGGAGAATATGCCCAACTTACACACCCTGGACCTCTCTGAAACCAACGTGACAGATGAAGTCGCTAAAAATATTCCTGTAACTGTGAAAAGCCTGGATATTTCTGAAACAGCCATAACCGATAAAGGGGTGAAGGAGATTGTGACACGGCTGGATTTGACAACGCTCAAAATGAATAATTTAAAGAGGATTGGAAAGCCTGAGATCATATTCATCGCCGATAAACAGCCCGGTTTAAAAAAATTCTATTTTTCAGGGGCTTATTTTGATGACCCTGCGGTTATGAACCTTATTCTAAAATTACCAGAATTGGTGGATATCACCCTCATTCCGAATCCCGAAGCCGGATGGTCCCTGTCAGATTCCGTCGCTGAAGCGCTACATCTTAAAAAAGTCAAATTACAATATTTGCGCATTCCGGCAAGACGTTTGCCAGAGGTCTTGCGTTTGAAACTCCAAAAGGAGATATCCAACTTGCGCATTGAATATGAGGGAAACTAAAGCCTGCCCATTCTCACCTAGGCATGGCCCACTTCAAAGGACAGCCCAGCCGGATCAACACCCAGGGTTGCCAGCGCCTGGCGCCATTTATGATCAAGGTCAGGGTCAAAAATAAGCTCTGGATTGGCGTCAATTGTCAGCCAGCCATTGTCCTGTATCTCTTGTTCAAGCTGACCTGCGCCCCACCCCACATAACCGAGAGCCAACAACGTGTCACGGGGACCTTGGTTAATCGCGATCGCCCGCAAGATATCTAAAGTTGCTGTCATGGCAAAGTCCTTTTCAATGAGGACCGTGGAGTCG
>JAJONN010000012.1 GCA_021323455.1 Alphaproteobacteria bacterium
CACCATCATGCTTCATGAAGGAAAGGTTATTTATGATGTTTCTGGCGAAATGCGGGAGCGATTAACAGTCCCGGATCTTCTGAAGCAATTTGGCACGGCCATGGATGATGACCGGTTGCTGCTGGAGCATTAGGGTTAAGAATTAATATATCGAGAAGGCGTAACGCTTTATGGGCACTTAAAAAATTTGACAACACCTATAGATCATCCTTATAAGAATAAGATCTTTTATGATTAGGGAGATATGAAAAAAAAGCAGTTTTATCCGTCAATGACGTAGAGCGAACCCTGAGCAGTCGAGAGGCAGAAAAGGACTGTTGTATCATTGAGCTCATCGTTACTTGAACGCTTGGCGCAAAATATTTAGATGAAACGATTGGGAAGAGCCATGGATAATAATCGTACTCAAGAAGCTCATTTAAGCAAAATAAAGCTTGCTGGATACAAGTCGATTAAAGAACTTGATCTGAAAATGCGTCCCATAAATATCCTAATAGGCGCGAACGGAGCAGGAAAATCTAATTTTATATCCATATTTTCACTGCTCAGGGCACTATCCCAAGGTAGGTTCCAGAACTATATAAAAGAGAATGGAGGTGCAAATAGCCTCGTTCATTTCGGAGCTAAAAACACATCGGAAATTATGGTGGACATCGACGTTTCTGCAAATGGTTATCGTGTCGAGCTTAAACACGATGTGTTTCAAGATACGCTCATATTTGGAGAAGAATTTTGTAAGTTTAATGGCGGTAATTATCTTATTGAGGGAAAAAATAGAGAAAGTGGTCTATTTGAAGGAACAGCTTCAAGCATCCCTGTCAAAGAATACACTCGAATATACCTTAATAAATGCCAAGTCTACCATTTCCATGATACAGGAAGAACAGCAGGTTTTAAGCAATCATCATCTATTGATGATACAGATTACCTATATAATGATGCAAAAAACATAGCCGCATTTCTATATAACCTTAAAAAGAATTATACCGAAAGCTACACTAATATAGTGGGTGCCGTGAGAACAGTTGCTCCATTTTTTCATGACTTTTATTTAGAGCCCAGAGGTGAAGATGATAAACAGTCTATCCTTCTAAAATGGACGCACCGTAAAAGCGAGGAACCTTTTTCTGCGCAGCAACTATCTGATGGAACGGCCCGTTTCATATGCATGGCTACGCTATTCTTACAACCTTCTAAGATAATGCCAAAAACGATCATCTTGGATGAGCCAGAGCTTGGGCTTCATCCATTTGCGCTTGAGGTTTTAGCAGACACTATAAAATCTGTCTCTCAACGTAATCAGGTTATTTGCTCAACCCAATCAACAGCCTTTGCAAATCACTTTGAACCGGAAGATTTCATAGTTGTTGACCAGGCCGCAGGCGTTTCATCCTTCTCAAGGCCAGACAGAGCTGAACTTGAGATTTGGCTAGAAAATTATAAAATGGGTGACTTATGGAGCAAAAACCTGATTGGAGGGCGCCCAGAATGGTAAATGTTTGGATATCTGTTGAGGGGTCAACAGAGGAACGTTTTACAAAAACTACCCTTAACGACCATTTTGCACCTATGGGTATCTTTCTTCATCCGGTAAACATGGGGGGTAACATTACGTTACAAAGAGTATCAGATGACCTTAAAAAGCTGGCTTACAGGGATGGTTATGTTACAACCCTATATGATTTTTATGGGTTTAAAGATAAAGACCCAGGAGAAAGTAAGGCTTCTCTTGAAGCCAAAATTAAGCAGTCTATTGATAACCCTGACATATCACACAAAGTTTTCCCGTATATTCAAATGTATGAATTTGAAGGGTTACTTTTCTCTTCGCCTATGGCTATCAGCAATCATATAGATGCAATCATACCATCTACAAATGTGTTAGGTTGGTCTAAAGATATACTCGATCATTTTGATAACGATCCAGAGAAAATTAATGATTCTCAAGAAACAGCCCCCTCAAGAAGGCTTAAAAAGTATACAAACTACAAAAAGACAATTGATGGTCCAAATATTGCCAAAGAAATTGGTTTATTTGAAATAAGACAAAAATGTAAAGCATTTAATGCATGGATCACTCTGATTGAAAGCTGGACGTAAAGTCCAAAGATAGGCTCGCCAATAAACCAGATAAAAAACAACCTATAAATTAGGTGACAACCTTTACCAAGTTCCTTATATAACGCTTATGACCTCATTTACGTTTACACTTACCCAGCAAGACTTAGGTAGACTTGCAAATCCTCTCGCAAAAACCTTGCAGGTAGGGGATGTGGTTGCACTCTGGGGCGACCTTGGCGTTGGAAAGACGACGTTTACCCGGGCCCTTGTTCAAGCGTTGGTTGGGGAAACCATCGATGTTCCCAGCCCAACCTTTACGTTGGTGCAGGTCTATGATTGTCCTCAAGGGGAGCTATGGCATTGTGATTTATATCGGTTAAAAAATTCGGAAGAGGCCTTTGAAATTGGCCTGGAAGATGCCTTTTATCACGCCATATGCCTGATAGAATGGCCTGAGCGCCTGGAAGGTTTATTGCCACGGTGCCGTATTGATATTACATTTAAGATTATCAATGAAACCACACGGGAAATTACCGTTAACTTAGTTGGGTCTTCTCATGACGCGCTCCGCACCGCTCTCGAATCCTCACGTTAAAAATATCCATCGGGATAGGCAGCGGCATGCTTTTTTAAAGGGGCATGTCCGCTCGTTGATAGCCTTACCAGCCGATGCGTCGAAACGGCAGTATTTCCGCTATGAAGGTGGGCTTCTGATGGACGCTCCCTCACCCGAAAATCCAGCCCAGTTTATGAGGGTTGCAGACTATTTGAGAAGCCTGGAATTTTCTGCTCCGCAAATCTTAAATCATGACTTGCCAAAAGGCTTCCTGGCCGTGGAGGATTTTGGAGATGCCACCTACACAAAACTGCTGCAAGCGGGTGAGGACCCTTATCCCTTGTATGACCTGGCTGTCGATACGCTCGTTGCGCTTCACCAACGTGCGACCGCTTGCCCTGAATTTATCGCGTCTTATGATGTTGATGCCTTGGTGAGAGAGGCGGGGTTGTTTGTAGACTGGTATATGCCAGCTATGGTCAAAAAAACGCTGCCTCTTTCTGACAAGCAAGCTTACCTTGACCTTTGGGCAGGTGTTTTTGAAAAGGCTTTAAGGGTGCCGCATTCACTTGTCTTGCGGGACTACCATGTTGATAATTTAATGCGGTTGAAAGAGCGCTCCGGTGTGGGTGCTTGTGGTCTGCTCGATTTTCAGGAAGCGCTCTGGGGGCCTGTTGTCTATGACCTTGTATCCTTGCTGGAAGATGCTCGCCTGGACCTTGAACCTGCCCTGATCAATCATTGCTGGCAACGGTACCTGGCGGCATTTCCTTCACAAAATGAAGAAACTTTACGCACCGCAGGGTGTATCCTGAGCGCAGGCCGGCATGCTAAAATCATGGGCGTCTTTACGCGCTTGGCCGTTCGGGATGGCAAGCCAAGCTATTTAAGGCATCTTCCCCGAATCTGGCGGTTGCTGCAAACCTGTTTAAATCACCCCGACTTAAGCCAAATTAAAGCCTGGTTTGAAGACCATGGTGGCACCCAAGCGGCTGTATAAGTTGAGAAAAATTCGGCAGTTGACATAAAAAACCCCCTCAAGGCAAGAAGCCATGAGGGGGTGCCCGTGTGATTCTGTCCTGAGATTAATACCGGAAGAGGACTTTGAGACCAAAAGTATGGTTCCAGTTGGCATTCATGGCAATGCTGTATGTTCTATTCGCCGTGCTGGTTCCCGTAACCTTGAAAGCATTCCGATAGCCAGCTGTCCATCCGAGGATAAAGTCTGTTACAACCTTGCCGTGAAGTAAGCCAGGCCGGCTAAACCGAATTTCTAAGCCACCAGCAGGGGCTAAGGCGTAATTGTTATCCATGGTAAAGATTTGGGTAGGGCCGCCAGCAACTTCCGTTGTCCTGCCTTCATAGTTGAAGTTGGTGAGCTGCAAGCCGGCTTGGGCCCATAAATCAAGCTGGTTGCCGGACCATACTTGAGCGCCCAGCATCACGCGGGCATCCCACCGTTCCTGATACCGGTAGCCCGTATCGAGGGCCCCGCCTGGCAAGGTGAGGCTGCTATGGATGCTTGTTTTGCTCATATCTGTTAAATAGTTAAACTCCAACCCCCAGAAGGTGGGGATCCAAAGGAGGTCAGGCATGTATTTGCGGCCATACAGGCTGATAACCGGGCTGGATGTGTTTGCAAAACCATCCCCAGACCTTGTTACATTGCCGCCAGTATCCGTTCTCGTTGCTATATTTTTCAAGTTAAGGAACTTGACGCCCGCGCCAACGCCGAAGGCTAAACCTTCCGTCGGTCCTGGATGTGCTGGCTGTGACATTTGCGGCGATGCTCCAGCTACCGCTATGCCAGACAAAAAAGCAAACAAAAAGGCGCTAAGGCTTGTGGTTCTTACGATTCTTTTTAATGCATCAACCATGCTTGGATATTCTCCTGCTACAAAAAATTGGGCTTCATGTCCAATCCTGGGCGACTTTTGGCAGGGAGTCAATGAACTAATTAAAATTTTACCGAAATATTTCTTTTTCCTGCTTTTGGGGAATTCCTTGACACATCTCTTTGATTCACCTACTGCTTAAGTCATGCGAAATCCTGTCTATTTCTTATTATTTATCTTTTTAGGGATCTTTTTCAAAGCGGCGGCGGCCATTCCGAATGTGGTTGTCACCATTAAACCTGTCCATTCGCTTGTGGCGGGCGTGATGGCGGGTGTGAAGATGCCAACCTTGCTCATGAGCGGGGAACGGTCTCCGCATACGCAACCCCTGGCACCAACGGAAGTGCGGCAACTTAATGCTGCTCAGGTTATTGTTTGGGTTGGCCCCTCTTATGAAACTCCCTTGCGGCGTGTTATAGAATCCTTGAAAGGCGGCCACCATGTCGTGACCTTGCTCGACAAACCAGGCATGAAGCTATATCCCATACGCTCAGGAGGGTTATGGGGAAGCCATGAGCATTGTGAGGATGCGTCTGACCTATCAGATCATAACGTAGATACTGACCACGACCATGACCATGATACGTCGTCTATAGATGGCCATCTATGGCTGGATCCACGTAATGCCAAAGTCATTGTCAAGGTTGTTGCCAAAAAGCTTTCTGTCCTTGACCCCCGGCACAAAGCAGCTTATTTGGCAAACGCCCAAAGGCTGATAAAGCGTTTGGAAGAGTTGGACCGGGAACTGAAGGTCTTGCTGGCCCTTGTCAAAAACGAGCCTTATGTGGTTTACCATGACGGGATGCAGTATTTTGACCGCCACTTTAAAACAAAAGGTATTGGTTCCTTAATGAGCGATGGCCATTATGGCATCAATGCGAAACATTTCCTGCAGATTGCTGACCATATCCGCCTCCACAAAATCCGGTGCGTCTTTACGGAGCCTCAATTTCCAACAGATAAAATTTATTCCCTGATGGATAAAACAGGGACGCGCGTTGAAACGCTGGACTATTTAGGCGTTGGCTTGAAAGCAGGCGAAGACGCTTATTTTGGGATGATGCGCCAGCTTGCCCATGGATTTTTAAAGGGTTTACGGGAACCTTAACCAATGCAGATTTCCATATCTTCATGGGATGTTCCTGCTTTTGGCCAAGGCTCCAGGTCTTTGTTTTCATCAATGCAAGGGTGATTAAACCTCATGTGCTGAACACTTGGGGGAAGGCAGGCTTCCGGGTTGATCCCCCCTAAGTGGTCGATTGGTTTGGGGAAGCGGGAGAAGCGCTGCCTGATTTTTTTTCCCAAGGCGTGGAAGATCCCGCCCTCCTTGTGTGGGGCATCTCTTGTATAAGAGGAAGGGTAAGCGTGACGGGCCATCGAAAGTTCCCCTTTCTACCTTAAAAAATAGGTCAACTGAAGGAGAAAGCAAGACCTTATGGTCTATAAAGACTGATTATTTGTCCTGATCAACCCCCCCAATCCGCATCGCAAGGGCAGCTTCCAGGAAGCAGTCAATGTCCCCGTCCAGGACACCGGATGCGTTGCCGCGCTCAACGCCCGTGCGGGCATCTTTCACCATTTGATAGGGTTGCAAGACATAGGAACGGATTTGATGGCCCCACCCGATATCTGTTTTGATGGCGCTTTGGGCAGACAGTTTTTCTTCTTTTTTGCGCAACTCAAACTCATAAAGGCGGGCTTTCAGCATAGCCATGGCTTGGGCACGGTTCCGGTGCTGGGAACGGTCATTCTGGCACTGGACAACAATGTTGGTAGGGATATGGGTAATGCGGATGGCGCTTTCGGTCTTATTGACGTGCTGTCCGCCAGCCCCGGAAGCGCGGTAGGTATCAACCCGCAAGTCCTTGTCTTCGATGGTGATGTCGATGTTGTCGTCAACAACAGGGTAAACCCATACAGACGCAAAGCTGGTATGCCGCCTGTCATTTGAGTCAAAAGGGGAGATGCGCACCAAGCGGTGGACGCCGCTTTCGGTCTTCAGCCATCCATACGCTTGATGACCCACAATTTTCAAGGCAATCGACTTGAGTCCGGCTTCTTCTCCGGGGCTTTCGTCGAGGATCTCGATCTTATAGCCTTTGGATTCTGCCCAACGGCTATAGAGGCGTGCCAGCATGGAAGCCCAGTCTTGAGCTTCTGTTCCCCCAGCGCCAGCGTTGATTTCAAGGAAGCAGTCGTTATTGTCGGCTTCTCCCGACAACAAGGTTTCCAGCTGGAGGCGGGCCGTTGTTTTGTGTAAGGTTTCGAGCTGGGTTTCGGCTTCCGTTATAATCGCGGTATCCCCTTCGGCTTCCGCCAACTCGATAAGTTCAACGTTATCTGTCAGCTGTTTTTGCAAGTTGTGGAGCTGCGTAATAGATGTTTGCAAGGCATCCCGCTCTTTCAAGAGCTTTTGCGCCGAAGCCTGATCATTCCACAGGTTAGGAGATTCCGCTTCTTTATTCAAGGTTTCCAGGCGGGTTAAAGCATTGTCCCAGTCAAAGATGCCTCCGCAATAACGAAAGACCCTGGTCAACTTGTTTAACGATGGATTCAATTTCTGCGCGCATGGCAAGGCTCTCCTCTTGTATCTATCCAGTAAATTAGATTGATTCATTAGGTTTGCCCCCATGGCTGTCATCCTGGGGCATAGGAAACCTAGGCGAAGCTTTGCGAGCCTTTAGGTTTCCTTAGAACCCGGGATCCATGTATCCGCGATAGAGTTGAGAAATTTTAAAAATACATGGATTCCGGCTCCTAAAATTTTGTAACGCTTCACTACGCTCCGCTAACAAAACCTAAGGGCCAGGATGACAGCCTTGGGAGGCAGGATTAATGAGTCAACATATTACGTTTACCCTCAAGCCAGGATTTACGCAATGGCTGAAATACGTCCCTTTTCCTGAAAAAATGCGTATAAGCATCTGGAAATCTTTATTATTTATTCATCAAGTAAAAAATTTGTTGATTTTATGTTTTAGATAAGTTATCCTGTAGTTTCCAATCTTTCTTTTAAAAATAGGTATGATTGGAATCCGAGTAAAAGTTATCACTATACAAGGAGTTTCTCGTGAAAAATCAAACTATGACTTTAATGCTTTCTTTGGCGGTTCTCAACGGAGGTTTGGCTGCCCATGGAATGGAGGACGACAGCTTCAAGGTTGGTCCACATGCTCGACAGCTTGCCGCAGCACAGCAGCGGGGAAGCTCTCTCGCTTCTGAAGACAATGAAAAATTCTGGGCTAGATGGGGATCCTTGGAAGAGGGAGATGAGAAAGTACAGCGTGAGCTTGAGACCCTTTTAACACAGCAGGAGACGCAGCAGGGGCTGAATAACGATGTTATGGAAATGGTTATCCAAGAATCTCTTGATGCGGCTGCAAAAGCAGCAATTTCTCCTATTGAATCGTTGGTTCCCCATCTTGATGAGGGCGATACCGGAAAGGGGATGGATATCCTGGAAGATGGTGCCTTGAACATGGCTATCGAGTTATCTCTTCGCTTATCTCCTCCTGAACTTGAGGGACTAAAAGCAGAAGCCTCTCTTCTCAAATCACCGAACAACATTGTGGAAAGAGACACCAGAAAGGAAAGTGATGCCGCAGCAGACAGAATAATTGCTGAATTCGCGGAAGCTCAAGAAAAAGGGAAGCAACGGGAAGAAAAAAAGAAGTCGCTTGTAACATCCATAAATAAGGCCCACGTTCAAGTTATGGTATTACGAGAAGAAGAGAAAAAGGCTGGTGCCATGGCATTAGAAGCCGCAGGGAAATATACACGGATAGACTTCGGTTTGGATGAGGACTACGTGATCGTGGACTCTGCTGCTCTGGAAGGCTCTCATGAGGAGAGAGTAAAAAAAGCAAAAGAAGCATGGGATGCGCTTGACGAGCAGCATAAATTAACGCTTTCAAAGCTACGTGTTGCCATTAATGAAAGAAATTCCTTGCTCGATCAGTACCTTGATTTAGGTGCAGAAGTTGGTCCGGCAACAAGGATACGCGAGGTCCGTTCTCAAATAATAAGGCTAGAACAGGAAGTGAAAGAAAAGAAATCCAGGGCATTAGATGCATCCGGCGAAACCTATGGTGAGCTTGAACAACCAGGCGCTCCTGATGAAGAAAGGAAGCACGGGCAAGAGACACCGGCTGACCTGAGAGCTGAAGCAGCGAGGGCACAATTCGCATTAGAAGCAGCCATCAACGAAGAAATCGCCCTGATTGCTGAATATTTTAACAATCTGAACCTAGTTCAAGAACAATAAAATCAACCTATTATGACATTGAGAGGCCGCGAGCGCATAAGCGTGCCGCGGCCTCTGGTCTTACTAATGACGCAAGTCAATGAAACCCCGTTTTTAACCCCAAGTCTTGTGTTTCAAGGCGGCGGATTTCGTCCCGTAACTTCGCTGCCTCTTCAAACTCAAGGTTGGCCGCTGCATCACGCATGCGGCGTTCCAAGCCAGCTAAATGGGATTTTAAGGACTTTCCTACCAGATGCGGCGCGTTTTCCACGTCAACCGTCAAATGGTCTGCCTCATAGACACTCCCTAGGATGTCTGTAATCCCCCTCTTGATTGTCTCCGGCGTGATGCCATGGGTAACATTATAGGCTTGTTGCCGTTCGCGCCGACGGTTGGTTTCTCCCAAAGCTTCTGCCATAGACCGGGTCATCTTGTCCCCATAAAGAATGACCCGCCCCTCCACATTTCGGGCGGCGCGCCCAATCGTCTGGATCAGGGATGTTTTGGAACGCAAGTATCCTTCCTTGTCCGCATCCAGAATGGCCACAAGGCCGCATTCAGGAATATCGAGTCCTTCCCGCAGTAAGTTAATACCCACTAGGACATCAAAGATTCCCAGCCGTAAATTGCGGATAATCTCAATGCGTTCCAGCGTTTCCACGTCAGAGTGCATGTACCGGACCTTAAAGCCCGCTTCCGCTAGGTATTCTGTGAGGGCTTCCGCCATTTTCTTGGTCAGCGTCGTTACCAGGACGCGCATGCCCTTTCCAACGGTTTCCCGGCATTCGGCAATAAGGTCGTCTACCTGATGGTCGCACGGGCGGACAACACAAATGGGGTCAATTAGCCCCGTAGGGCGGATAATTTGTTCAATAAACTCACCCTGTGTTTGCTGTAATTCCCACGGGCCAGGCGTGGCTGATACAAAAATGGTTTGAGGGCGCAATGCCTCCCATTCCTCAAATTTTAAAGGGCGGTTGTCTTTGCAAGACGGTAGCCGGAAGCCGTACTCACTCAACGTTTCCTTACGGGAGCGGTCTCCCTTATACATGCCATTGAGCTGAGGCACAGTGACATGGCTTTCATCAATGATCAAAATGGCATTTTTTGGGAGATATTCAAAAAGGGTTGGAGGTGCTTCCCCGGGCGCACGGCCTGTCAGGTAACGGGAGTAATTCTCAATGCCGGCACAAACGCCGGTTGCGGCCATCATCTCCACATCGAATTTAACCCGTTGTTCCAGACGCTGCGCTTCCAGGAGCTTACCTGCCTGACGGAATTCCTCCAGCCGGATGCCCAAATCTGCTTGGACCTGCTTGATCGCCTGTTGCATCGTTGGGCCGGGCGTGACGTAATGGCTGTTGGCAAAGATGCGGATCGCTTCTAGCGTTTGGTACCGCTCCCCCGTTAGGGAATCCATCTCCTGAATGGCCTCAACTTCGTCTCCGAAGAAGCTGATGCGCCAGGCGCGGTCTTCATAATGAGCGGGAAACAATTCCACCACATCCCCTCGAACGCGGAAAGTTCCTCGCACGAAGGACAGGTCGTTGCGCTTGTAATGCAATTCAACCAGGCGGCGGATGAAGTCACCGCGTTCCACCCACTGGCCAACCTTCAAGGGGAAAGTCATTTCGCTATAGGTTTCAACACCGCCAATGCCGTAAATGCAGGAAACGCTGGCGACAATAATGACATCAGGCCGTTCTAGCAAAGCGCGGGTTGCCGAATGGCGCATGCGGTCGATCTGCTCGTTGATGGAGGATTCTTTCTCAATAAAGGTATCCGTGCGGGCAACGTACGCTTCCGGTTGGTAGTAATCGTAATAAGAGACGAAGTACTCAACAGCGTTGTTAGGAAAGAATGATTTCATTTCCCCATACAATTGGGCGGCCAAGATTTTGTTCGGGGCTAGAACGAGGGCAGGGCGCTGGACAGCCTGGATGGTATGGGCGATCGTGAAGGTCTTGCCGGAACCTGTCACCCCTAACAGCACCTGATCTTTAAGTCCGGCCTGAAGGTTGGAAACAAGTGCCTCAATTGCTGGGGGTTGATCCCCTGCAGGAATAAAGGAGGACTCAATTTTGAAAGATGTACCAGTCATGGTTCAAACCGCTATAATCTTGGGTTTCCTTGGATTATAAAGACGCCGACAAGGAATGCAATTGAATTTGTGCCTTGATTGATTGCCAATTTATCGCCATAATCAAAATGGTTTTTTTAATAAGGTAAGCCTCAATTCTAAGGAGGTACTCATGACATTCCAGGAAAAAAAACTTTTGTGGCTGATGGTCGTTGGCCTGACAAGCTTGGGAGGTTGCGAAGCGCCGCATGGAGGGCACTATAATAATGCTGCTCATGACGCGCCAGCGTATGATTCCGCTATTTATATGCCAAAATATCCTATTGAACCTTCTTATGACCACGAGTATTACCACGATGACATCCCCGGCGGCCGGCAGTAATTCTGGCAGAGCTTAACAGACTAATTTGTTGTTGGCACTCCCTTGGTTGTAGAATATTCAAAGTGCAGGATTTCTTCAGGGTAGAGGAACTGACGAATGGCATGGGCGGCCTGAGCCGCTTCTGCAAAGCCGTTGAGAATCAGTTTGAGTTTATGGGGATAGGTTGCAATATCACCAATGGCATAAATTCCCGGGCGATTGGTTTCGCCTGTTGCGGGGTCAATGGTGATCTGATGGTTCTCAAGGCTGAGTCCCCAATCCGCAATAGGACCTAAATTCATCGACAGACCAAAGAACGGGAGCAAAATATCCGCAGGAAGGGCCTTTGTTTCGCCCTCTAAAGACTGAACGATGACTTCTGTGAGTTGTCCGTTATGGCCTTTCAGCCCAGAAAGCTGAAAAGGTACAATAAGGTCAAGCGTACCCACTTCCGCTAACGCTTTGAGGCGTGCCTCGCTTTCAGGGGCAGCGCGAAATTTGGGGCGGCGATGGACCACAGAAACACGGGCGGCGACTTCACTCAGTGACAAAGCCCAATCAACGGCAGAGTCACCACCCCCAGCAATGACGACGTATTTATCACGATAGGATTCACGGGACCCTACATAGTAATGGATGCTTTTTCCCTCAAAAGCCTCAATGCCGGGGAGAGGGGGCCTATTTGGCCCAAACGCCCCAACCCCAGCAGCGATGATAATGGTTTTGGCGCGAACTTGGGTGCCTTCAGATGTGGTCAGGAGCCAGCTTTTGCCAGATGCTTCTTCAGGGGCAATGGCTGTGACTTGTTGCCCAAGATGGTACGTTGGGTTGAAAGGGGCAATTTGGGTGCGCAAATTCTCAACAAGGTCAGCGCCTGTGACATGAGGATGGGCAGGAATATCGTAAATTGGCTTTTCGGGGTAAAGGGCAGCACATTGGCCACCAATCATATCCAAGGCGTCAATCACGTGACAGTTTAGGCGCAACATGCCGCATTCAAAAACAGCAAATAAACCAACAGGGCCAGCGCCAATAATGGCAACATCCGTTGATTGGGTGACCCCTGTTTGAGGAGACATGAAAACTCCGGCTTGGTTAAGCAGTAGCCTTAAGCGACCCCTAAGGCCTTCACTCTCTTTGATAGACGGGAAACCTTGCGAGACGCCGTATTTTTATGGATAACACCCTTGCTGACGCCGCGCATAATTTCAGATTCCGCTTCACGCAAAGCCACAACAACTTCTGACTGGTTGCCTTCGGCAAGAAGAGACTCAACTTTTTTAACAAAAGTGCGGATACGGCTGACGCGCATCCGGTTCTGTTCTGTGCGTGTTTCAATCTGCCGGATTGCTTTTTTAGAGGACGAATGATTAGCCATGGCTCACCTTTATCAATGAAATAAAATAACTTTTGACCCTAGTATATACCTGAAACCAGCCTAGGCCGTCAATCTTTTTTGGGAAGTTAACAATGCCCTTTGTTCCTTAAGCTCTTAAATTCTTTCTTCCCTTCCCTTCACACCTGCATCTACGACAGCCAGGGCGGCCATATTTACCAGTCCACGCGGGCTAACGGAAGGCGTTACAATGTGAACAGGTTTTGGGCAACCCATGAGGATAGGGCCGACCGTAAGGGCATTCCAGAGGGACTTTGCCATATTAAAAGCAATATTGGCCGCGTCAATGCCGGGCATAATCAAGAGATTGGCTTGACCCTGAAGCTTGGAATTGGGGAATATTTGCTGACGGATTGTTTCTGACAAGGCGGCATCCGCATGCATTTCTCCCTCAACTTCAAGGTCTGGGGCATTTTGATGGAGCCAAGCCGTTGCCTGGCGCATTTTACAGGCTGATTCGGTGATGCCAGCCCCAAAACTTGAATAAGAAAGAAGGGCGGCTTTTGGAGTTATGCCAAAACGGCGCACCTGAGCGGCTGCCATTAAGGTCATCTGGCAAATTTGCTCTACCGATGGATCAGGATTAACGTAAGGGTCACAAATGAATAAAACGCCATCTTCCCGGATTAAGACGCCCAAAGCGGCAAGGTCTTTGCGGTTCTCCTGGTCAAACCCAAAAATCTGACGGATATGCTCAAGGTGGATATGGTAACGGCCAATCGCGCCACATATCATGGTGTCGGCATCGCCTAAATGGACTGTTAATGAACCAATAAGGGTCGGGCTGGTCCGGGTCAGGATCCGGGCGACATCGGGAGAGATCCCTTTGCGCTCTGTTAAGGCGTGATAAGCATGCCAGTAATGGTCATAGCGGCTGTCGTTATTCGGGTCAATGATTTCAAAATCGATGCCTTCTTTTAAACGCAAGCTCAATCGATTAAGGCGCTTTTCAATCACAAGGGGGCGTCCAATCAGAATGGGTTTCGCAATGCCTTCATCAACGAGAATCTGGGTCGCACGCAAAACCCGCATATCTTCCCCTTCCACAAAGGTAACGCGCTTTGGGTTCGCTTTAGCCTGTTGAAAGAGGGGCTTCATGACCATGGCGGAGCGATAAACATACTCGCTCATTTTTTGGCGATATGCTTCTATGTCTGCGATGGGGCGCGTGGCAATGCCCGTATCCATGGCGGCTTTAGCCACGGCAGGAGCGATCTCCAGGATAAGCCGTGGGTCAAAAGGCTTGGGAATGATGTAGGTGGGGCCAAAACTGTGCATTTCGCCACCATAGGCGCTGATGGCAACGTCAGAGCCTTCCGCCTGGGCAAGGTTGGCAATCGCTTTAACGCAAGCAATTTTCATTTCCTGGTTGATGGTCGTTGCGCCAACGTCAAGGGCCCCCCGAAAGATAAAGGGGAAGCACAAGACATTATTCACCTGGTTGGGATAGTCCGTCCGGCCTGTTGCAATGATGGCGTCTGGCCGGGCTTCGCGGGCGATTTCCGGAAGGATTTCGGGATCTGGATTAGCGAGAGCCAAAATCAAGGGGCTTGGGGCCATCGTCATCACCATATCTTTGGTGACAACGTTGCCAATAGAAAGGCCGAGAAAAATATCGGCTCCCTTTAGGGCTTCTGCTAAAGACCGATGAGGGGTATCCACCGCATAACGGCGTTTGCTGTCATCCATGGGATCTTCGCGGCCGTAATGGACAACGCCAGTGCTGTCACACAAAATGACATTTTGGGGGGACAGCCCCAAGGCGACCAATAAATCCACGCACGCCAGGGCAGCAGCCCCTGCGCCGGATGTGACGAGCCGAATTTGGGAAATATCCTTATTCACAAGCTTAAGGCCATTGAGGACCGCAGCCGCAACGATGATTGCTGTGCCATGTTGATCATCGTGGAAAACGGGAATTTTCATCCGCTCATGCAGCTTTTTCTCAATATAAAAGCATTCTGGCGCTTTGATATCTTCCAGGTTAATACCGCCAAAAGTCGGTTCCAGAGCTGCGATCATATCTACCAATTTGTCAGGATCATTTTCATTGATTTCCAGGTCAAAAACATCGATTCCGGCAAATTTTTTAAAGAGAACGGCTTTGCCTTCCATCACAGGCTTGGCGGCTAAAGGACCAATATTACCCAATCCCAAGACAGCCGTGCCGTTAGAAATAACGGCAATCAGGTTGCTACGGGCCGTGAGCGTTGCGACTTCTGAAGGCGATTCTGCAATGGCACGGCTGGCGGCGGCAACGCCTGGGGAGTAGGCAAGGGCGAGGTCCCGCTGGTCAGCCAAAGGCTTGGTGGGATGGATGGATAATTTACCGGGGGTAGGGTAACGGTGATAATCAAGGGAATCTTTATAAATATCAGGCTTCATTCGTGTCCGTTCTTTTATAATTTTCAGGGGCTGCTCCCTGCGGCTTTCATAATATGGCTATACGTCACTGACGTATAAAATTAACATTTTTTCCAAGTAATTTTACAGCAGGTATGATCATAAACAGAGTCCTTCGGAATCCCTCAATCTTGATGAAGGAGCTTCCATAAAGGATTTGGCCAATTGTCCTCCACAAAGTTAGGAGGTAAACTTTTGAAGCCAACTTTATAAAAAGATACTTTATGCCCATAATCAAGCGGCACTTGAAAGAGCTTATGTCGGAAAATAAGCGGTATAAAACCCCATTTTGATTCAATGGTGCCATTACCCCGACAAATGCCCCAGTGTCTCTTCTCATAGCAGACCAATTGAGCTTCTTCAGAGGCTTCTATTTCGTGAAGAACTAAAAAATCAGTATAATAAAATTTTTTTTTCACCCAATAATGGATTATGGAAACGGCTTCATCTTTGTTGGGCCAGCTTTCTAATACAAAGGTATAAAATGCATACGACTTACAGTTTGCCACGTTATACCAACATGCCCCCCGGTAAAAAGTATCCTGACTTGTTAGGTAAAGGAAACGATCTTTTAGTGTTCTTCCATCTCCTTTTTCCTTTATTGAAGTTTGACTGTAAGTTGATAAGCACACCCCTGGGCATGCTAGATGATTCTCGATCATCAAAAAACCAGGAAACCGGCGCTCAATCTCTCGGAATTCCTCTGTAGCTTGAGCGACGTGCTGTTGGTCTACACCGCCGCGCAACGCATACAGATTGTTAATAGCTTTCCTAAAATCGTCTGGTGCTTCATCCACCGGCATTGGTGCGGCTAATTGTAATTTTTTTTGGCTATCCTCAGACTCTTTTTGATCATCCGCACTGGTAGCAAAAACACTGGAGATTGACGACAGACAACACAATAGTGGAATAATAAGGAAACGAGCATAGCTTAACAGATTCATTTTTATTTGCTCCTTAAAATAAAAAGTACTTAACCTCAATTCACTATAATGAAAGGTGATTTTGGAAAAATGCATCAAGAATCAACTGATTACGTCGTTGAGAGGCAAAGGCCGTGGCAATCTCTGTGTTTTTTTGCTCTTAAGATTGCCACGTCGCGCTTCGCGTTCCTCGCAATGACGGAAGTCTTTGATTTTTTAAAATATTATTCTTGTTTTTTTTAACAAAAACCACAGACTTCACTTCTTATATCGAATTCAGGTTACTTATTTTTAACATTCGTATCTGTTCGCCAAGATAACAACTGATTATATGGCTATACGTCACTGACGTATAAAACCGCTGTTTTTGGCGTGTGATCAATTATCGTCTTTTGGACTGCAAATGGCGGTTTTCTGCGCTTCCGTTTCTCAAATACTCTCTATGTATTCTGCGATACGGTTCTCGAAAAATACTCTCTATGTATTCTGCGATACGGTTCTCGAAATCCACCATTTTCGCCACACAATCCTTCAATTGATCGCACGCCCTAGCTTCAGGGAGTATAGCGCATGTCAGGAAATAAACGTAGGAATAATTTTGCCCTTGTCGTTCTCTCAGGGGGGAAGTCAATGAAATATCCACTAAAATGAATAATGGTGCGGTCGAGAAGACTCGAACTTCCACGAGGTTTCCCCCACAGCGACCTCAACGCTGCGCGTCTACCAATTCCGCCACGACCGCTTAACTATCATTTGCGAACTTCTTCACTTGAATACCAGATCGCTGGAAAGGGTGCAAGAAGAATACGTAAAACTCCTGGTACTCCTATCCTCTCCTGCTGTTAAAAGCCAGAAAGCGCCATATATCCTCTGCATAAGCATCTCCGTCCCTGCTGGGGGAAGGGGACGCCATAAATAAATCGCTCGCATCACGAAAATAAGGATATTTGCCCCATTCTTCCTGGTTCCCGATAATATAAAAGCGTCGTTTGGCCCGGGTGACGGCGACATTCAGGAGATTGGGTTCTTGGGAAGCCCATTTTTTGGCGCCAGGTTTTTCCGGGTTCCCCCCTAAGACCAATATGACAACATCGGCTTCTTTCCCTTGCGTCGTATGGATGGTGCCAATGGTGAGCTGTTTATGGATACTCTTCAATTCGGCTTTAAGGGCGTCTGCAACTGCACGGAAAGGGGAAACGACGAAAATGGATTGAGGGGGCGTCCGTTCTTGAATCAACTTTAAAACCAGCCGCCTGGCAAGTTCCCCTTCTTCGGGAATCCAATGGCCATAGTTCCTGGAGGCCTCAGGGATGTTCAGCCAGCGGCTTTCGGGAAGAGGAAGGGAAGGGCGGTCCGGCGTGCCAAAAATCATCAGGCCGCCATAGGAGATCGTATTTGACAAGGTGAATTCAGGCTTTTCACAGCGCCGATGGACACGCAAGGGCATACCCACCCATTTACGCTGATTTCCGTGCTTAATGGTGGTTCCCATAGAACAGATACGGTCAACGAGTTCCTGGACAGATGTAAGGCCGGGGACCCATGCCGCTTCTGTTTTAAAATGATAGCGAAGAGTCGTTTGGGCTGAGAGGGACAGGGGGATCACCGGCTTCAACTGCATGGGGTCACCGACGACAACGGTCCGTTTTGCCCGCCAAATAGCCCCTACAGCGGCTTGGGGAAGGGCTTGCCCGGCTTCATCAATTAACAGCCACCCCAACCCTTCCTGCCCTATGTGGGAAAACAGCCGGCTGAAAGAAGCAAAAGTTGTTGAAATGACTGGCACTACGAAAAACAAGCTTGACCAGGCAGCCGCGATGGCTTCAGGGCTTGTTTCAAGCGGAATTGTTCCCTGCAGGATGTCCATCGCCCCCCGCAGGTTTTGCTCCATAACCTTGGCATTTGCAGTCATAAAGGTTTTATGAAGCTTCAATGCTTCAACAAACACTTGCGCGCGTGCCTGAAACCAACCCGGCGTTAACCAGGGAACAGAAAGTTCCTGAATGCTTTCATCTTCCAGCCAGCCTGTTAGTGAAATCCCTTCAATTTTTTGGGACAGTTGCTCTTGCAGCGCTTTAAGTTTTTTTACCTTACCCGCTTGAAGATAAGACAAAAATTGCGTAAAAGGCTGCCATTCCGCCAAAAAATGAGGGATCCATCCCGGCTTTTTCTGGAATTGGTTGGCTTTCTGAAACAAAGCATAGATGGTTTCCGCCTCTGCCCGTTTTTCCTTCTCCAGTGCTAAAGCCTTGTTAAATTGGGCGACGGCTGCTTTCCAGTCAATGGATTGAGAGGAGAGGGATTTCAATAAATCTTGTAACCCCCTCGTTGGATTGGACGATACTTTTTCTTTTCCAAAGGGGACAACCGTTGGTTGGGGAGTATGCGCCGTAAAAAGGTCAGGGGAAACACTTTGGGAAGCCGATGGTTTGTTACTTTCTGGCGTCTTCCCATACCAAAACATTGTCCGAAACGTATAGCAATTTGCTTTGCTGCCAAGGCGTGCGCCCATAAGCCCCCAGGCGGGTTGGCCTAAGACAAAGCTTGCCAAGTCTGTAAAATAATCGATTTCTGGCAACCAGGAGGGGTCAACAGCCTCACGGCCTGGAATTTCCAGGGTGACATTCTCAATGGCCCCGTTATTGCTTGACGCGACGACAATCTCAAACCCTTTAAACTCAGGCTTCCAGAGAGAGATTTTTCGATTAAAATCGTTCACCTTCCAGGAACCTGTTCCTTTAAAGGCATCCGATGGTTTTGTGAGAAAGCTGATGGCTTTGGCGCGTTCCACAACAATAGAGCTGATGAGGTCCCTTAACAGCGTTGTTTTTCCTGTTCCCGGCGGGCCATTGACCGCAAGGATGCCCGCTTTATGGGTTAAGCTCCCGATTTCATTGATGGCAAATTGTTGGCTGGTTGCAAGAGGATGGTGGCCTTTGCTTGGCCAACATCCGTGAGGGAATTTTGAGGGGGCAAGGGAGCTTAAGACCTGTTGCCTGTTATGGCGGACATCGACCCGTTTGTTGACTTTAATGTCTTTCTCAGGGGTGAGGAATTGCTTAAGGCCAAGGCCGCACCCTCGTGGGTTGTCCTGCCCTCCATTAAGGACCCTGGAGATTTTCGTCAGGTCTTCAATAAAAAAGCTATTGAGGAACTCAGCGTCAGCGACTTCGTAACATCCATTTCCTGGGAGGAGTTTTTTGTTTTTAAGGTAAAAAGATTGCAAACGGACTTCTGGGGTTTTCAAAGCGCCCTCAAGCCCCAGGTACCCAATAATTTTTTGGGTATAGGCAATCAAGTGGTCACTTTTAATGATGCGGCCTACATTGAATTGCCTAAGTTCCTGGCCAGGGACGTCATTATCCTCAAGGGCGAAATGTTCCCTGAAGCCTTGTTTAATTTGCATTTCAAAATCGTTAAAATCATTAAACCAGGCACGGTCTTGCGGGCCGGGGTTGAGGGTTCGTCCCAACGCCCAGGCGCAAGTTGGTAAAATAAAGGAATCAAACAGGGGGCGTCCCTCAGCGGTGACATTAAAAAAATAGGCGCACGCGTCCCCCTCCTTAAGTTTTTCAGAAGCGCCCAGGTCAGCTTCATAGGTTTCATCCTTGCCGCACTTGTCTTCCAATGTTTGGCGTATCAAGCTGGCTGGATAAACCCCACCAAAGACTTTAAACCGTAAGAAATGCCCTTCCTTCTTAGGAGATTGGACCATCCAGTGATTTTGATCCCAGGGAAGAGGGGCCGTTGGGTCATAAGAAAAAACCTGTTCAAGAGGGTGTTGTGCCTTGTCTTTGGGAGGAGGGGTTATTTCAGGGATATGGTGTACGGAGAAATATTCAACAGCCCGCCAAAAATCGAGAATCAAAGCTTCCCGGGTTTTTTCACAATAGCTTGAAGGGGGAAAAAATGGTTTGAGAAACGGTATTTTTCTTAAAAAATCAAGTGTCTTTTGTAAGGGCATAAAACCCTCTCGTTAAATTACCAGGCAATATTGGTCATGCCTGCTCAATATTGCATAGCCGTTTGAAAACGGCAAGGAATTTTGACCTTTACCAGGAATTGAGGAAATTCGGGCATACCAACCCCCCACCCGCCATTTCGCTTATGCTCATGGCGACTTTTCCCACAAGGGGAGAAGTATAAACAGCCTTGATTAATAATTCAACGTACCATTCTCACTGAGCTTGGCCATCACGGGAAAGTTCATTGAGATTATCTTGCGCCTCAGCATGCCCTTGTTCTGCGGCTTTCTCATACCATACTCTTGCTTCTGCAGAATCCTGGTCGATCCCGGGCACACTGTCACGATAGAGGTTGCCAAGTTCATATTGCGCGTCCGCATTTCCTTGCTCTGCGGCTTTCTTATACCATTCTTTTGCTCGGATATAATCCTGTGCAACTCCTAGCCCATCACGGTAGAGGTTGCCAAGATTATATTGTCCCCAATGATTTCCTTGCTTTGCGGCTTTCTCATACCATTCTTTTGCTTGGGCGTAATCCTGTGGAACTCCCAAGCCATTACGATAGAGATTGCCGAGGCTGTCTTGTGCTTCCACGTTTCCTTGCTTTGCGGATCTTAGAAACCATTTCCGCGCTTTGGGGTAATTCCGTTCAACTCCTAGGCCATCACGGTAGAGGTTGCCGAGGCTGTCTTGTGCTTCCACGTTTCCTTGCTTTGCGGATCTTAGAAACCATTTCCACGCTTGGGGGTAATTACGTTGAACTCCCAGCCCATAATAGTAGAGATTGCCAAGATTATACTGTCCTCGAGGATCCTCTTGCTCTGCGGCTTCCTTATACCAATGTCTTGCTAGATGGTAATCTTGTTGACCTCCCAAGCCTTTACAGTAAAGATCCCCAAAGTTATTTTGCGCTTCCGGGTTTCCGTACGATGCGGCAATTTCAAAATATTTCCAAGCTTGCTTATAATCCTGCGGGATCCCTATACCATCGCGATAGAGAACGCCAAGAGTATTTAGCGCATACTTATTCTCCTTTCGTGCGGCTTCTTTTAATTCCTGCATGCTATTCCAGCTGTTACGGCAAATAAATCCATAGCCTTCCTCCACGTAAGTCAGGTCTTTACGTGATAAAGGTTTTTTTATTCCTGGCAGGTCTTTTTCCTCATCCTCCATGGCACGGGTAGCCTCAGGTGTTGAGAGGATTAGGGTGGTGAGGATTGTAGACGTGAAAAGCTTTTGGTTTTT
>JAJONN010000081.1 GCA_021323455.1 Alphaproteobacteria bacterium
CGCCTTGTAGAAGCGAGAATCTTGCCCTTAAAAGAACTAAAGTCCGTCTACACCCGCACCGGTTCTACGAGAGAGGGAAGCAGCCAAGAGGAAGAAGACGTTATTGGGGCCATCACCATAGAATTTATTAACTGGCGTGAGCGCCGACCTGCAGAGATCATCCTGGAGGAAATTGAAAAAAATACAAAAGAGATCCCAGGTATCCATGTAACTATCCAAAAGGAAAAGGGGGGGCCGCCGGCTCAAAAACCTATTGATATCGAGATAAGCGCCCCAGAAACAGCCCTCCTAAAGCCAGCCCTCTTGACCTTGCGCAACCTGATGCAAGAAATGCCTTAATCATTGACCGCAGCCAGGCAGCAAAATTTGATGCTAACGTCCAGCAAGTGGGCAGCGCTATCAAGCTCGTTACGAACGGGGTAACGGTTGCCACGTTCCGTCCCGAAGATGCGCGGGACGAAGTTGATATTGTTATCCGTTATTTTCCTCAATTTCGTACCCTTGATGAATTGGATGTCTTGAAAATTCAAACACCTGCTGGCCTCATGCCGATCAGCAACTTTGTTACCCGAAAGCCAGGGGCAAAGGTGGGTAAAATTGAGAGAGTTGATGGCCGTCAGGTCTTGAATTTGAGAGCCGACGTGGTACCGGGCGCTCTGGTTGCCGACCAGATTAACAACATTCGCACGGCTCTTCCCAAGCTCAACCTTGACCCCCGTGTTTCCCTCAAATTTAAAGGGGAAGAAAGAGACCGGCAAGAATCCATGATCTTCTTGATGCAAGCCTTTCTTATCGCAATCTTTATGATTGCCATCATCCTCGTTACGCAATTCAACAGTTTTTTCAGTACAGGGCTGGTGTTAAGTGCTGTTGTTCTCTCAAGCGTCGGTATATTTATCGGCCTGCTTGTGCATGATATGGCCTTTGGGATTGTCATGGGAGGCATTGGGGTTATTGCCCTTGCTGGCATTATTGTCTCCAACAATATCCTTCTCATTGACACCTATGACCTGCTCATAGGGCAACTTAAAAACCCGACCCTGGCACAATATCGAGATGTTATCATCCGCACCTGTATCCAACGGGTGCGCCCTGTCATCTTGACAAAGCTCGCAACCATTCTGGGGCTGTTGCCCATGATGTTCGGAATCAATATTGATTTTGTTAATGTTGAAATGACAATGGGCGCACCGTCTACCCAATGGTGGCGCCTTTTGTCTGTGTGCATTGTTTATGGCGTCCTGTTTGCTTCCAGCCTTACACTCCTGGTAACCCCCGCAGCCCTTATGTGGCGCGCGATGCGAAGAACAAAAAACGGACAGACATTACGTAAGGGATCAAGGACACAAACCTTTATTTCAGGTGGTTCGTAATCCGCTTGATTTCTTTAGCAACCATGTCTTCTACCAGGGAGGGGAGGTGCGTGTCGATCCATAGCTTGATCATGGGACGGATCATATCTTGAATGAGTTGGTCTAACGTAAGGTCGCGCTGGTCAGCGAGGCTTGACGTCTTCTTTTGGAACACAGACTTTGAAGTCTGAGCCAAGCGAGACAAGGAATTTGCTGAAGCTGCCAAGGCATGTTCCGAACCTAAGCTTGTCTCCTGTTCCCCACCTTGAACCGTTTTGGATGAAAGTCGGCTTGGCCTTTCCTCTTTCTTGGCATCAATAGGATCCGTCAATGTCATGATCGGCTCTTCCTCACCCACAGAAGGCCCACGACCAGAAGACTTCGGTATTCCCCATCCAATAGGAGAATCAAAGTTGGGCTGTGTTGGTAAAACCGGATTTTTTAATTCCAAGATATCGGGTTCGTACGGAGAGGTAGGTGCAGGTTGACGGTTCGGGGACTGCTGGGAAGGGTACTCCCTCTCAGCGCTATAAGCAGGAGCCGGTGTGAAGGACTGGGAGCTTGTCGGTTGGCGATGATAATCCTCCCTTTGCTTAAGGCTCGTAGCATGCCCCGCTGGAGGGATCACGACAGATTCTGCCAAGTTACTCTTGTAAACTTTTTGTTTTGGAGCTTCAGGAGAGCTATCCGTTACAAACTTACGGATAGAAGCTAGAATTTCCTCCATTGACATATCGTCTTCATGGTCGCTCTTTGGCGTCATTCTTTTGCCTCAAGTAAAAAACATCATAATAATCATAATATGAAAATAGTCTACACCCAACAATGCAGAATATTCCAGAACTAGATTTTAACGCTGCCCGTCTTTTTGATGGATCTTGTCAGGATCAAAATAATATAAGAATTGCTAAGACCCCAGTTCAGGGTTGGGCTTGGTATATATACAAGAAAGAAACCTGTCCTGCAAATAAAATTGCGGGACAGGTTTTATTGATTCAAAACCTTCAAGCATCTACCTGAAGAGGTCTCTTACCAGCTATTGCGGACATCATGATAATGGACCTGAGGATCATAACGCTTCACTTTTAATTTCATATCAAGGACGTTCAAGCGGCCCATCAGGGCTAAGATGTTATAGGCACTCTCGTAGTAACTTTTTTTTGCCCGAACCAGGTTCAATTGCGAAGTAACCAGATCCCGCTGCGCATTTAACACGTCCAGCAGAATCTTGGATCCGACCAGCATTTCCTGGCGGGTTCCCTCAAGGCTCACCTCGTTTGCTTTGACTTGCGTTTGGTAGCTATGAACGTTCGCTTTAGCAGAAACGTGCGTCTCCCACGCTTCCACAAGCTGCTGGGTCACCTTGCGACGCGCGGTTTCAATTGCAAGACGGGCTTTCTCTGCACTTTCACGCAGTTCCCTGCTTTTTCCTCGAATAGCTCCTCCTTCATAAAGCGGCACTTTCAAGTTTACAGCCACTTGTTGCGCTGTCTTGAAGTCACTTATGGGCGTATGGAATGGCCTGGTTTTTGTATTGGAATTTGTACTGCTCCGGGCAATTTTTCCTGTTAAGTCCACTGTTGGCAACAACCGAGCATCATTTATCTTAATGGCGCTTCGGTCAGCCTTTTCCTGGTGCAGGGCCGCCACAATCGCAGGATGGTTCTTCTTCGCAATCTCCAGAGCTTCTTTCAACCCCCCCGGCAGATTTATCAAGGCCCCTGGTTCCTTCAGTTTCCCAGGACGGGTGCCCGTCACTTGCTCAAAAGTAGCCTCCGCCGCTAATAACTGTGCTTCTGCAAGCTCACGCTGCGCCACACCTTCCGCCAGGTTAGCTTCATTTTGGGCAATACTTGTCCGCGTTTCTTCGCCAACCTTATATTTATCTTGTGTCGCCTCTAATGTTTTCTTGAGGGCCAGCTCATTGCTCCTTCGATATTCCAGCTCAGAAGTTCTTGCAATAACAGTGAAATAAGCTTGAACAGCGGCGAATAGAACTTCACGCTCCTTTTCTGCCAATTGGGCGCGAGCAGCCTGAACCAGGCTTTCCGCTTGGCATGTCCTGGCAACTGTGTCACCTCCTCTGAAGAGGTTCTGTTCCAAGGTTACATCTGCGCTGGCCGTTGAAGCATTAGAGCCACTGTTAGCAGATGACCCGAGTTCCCCATTTTTTTGAGTCCCCGAAACAATGTTTTTTTCGCCCCCCACACTAGCATTCATCGTGACCAGCGGGCGCCATCCCGCCAACGCTTGAGGAACGCCTTCGTCTTTGGAGCGCAGCGTTGCCTGCAATTCCTTGAGTTCTGGATTGTTGCGGTACGCCGCTTCCAGCGCAGCCTCAAGGGTGTTAACCAACCCCCTTTCCTCCGGCTTGCGGGCAGCCGCTGCTTTATCGAGGGGGTATCCAGCGGGTTCCACAGCCACTTTAGCAGGGACAGGCGATGTCTTGGCGGCTGGTTTACGCTTGGCGAGAGCAGCTTCCATAAAAAGAGGCGAGACGGAGAGTGCTAACCCTAAAACCCCAAGCCTTAAACTCCACGGCGCGATCACATACTGATTTCTCATTGTTTCAACCCTTTTGTTCGTTATTATGCTTTTTACCTGATTATTCGTAGATAACATCAAAACCTCCAACCTTAAATCTGTATGGGCGCCCCAACCCTGGAACTTTTTCCCCTTCTATACTCAAAGTTTTGAGGTATTAAGGTTAACAGAAGATTAATGGTATGCGAAAAATTAAAAAAATTTTATTTAATGTTTTTCATCTTTTCTGACGCATTTGCAAAGCAGATATTGCCTTTCACGGCAGGTCTGCGCAAGAGGCAATAAGTGATTCACGGATAAATGTTGCCAGAAACACACATAAAAGATACCTGGCAGATTGATTCCCCCATCTTGCCATGCGTAAGCATTATTACTGTTAAGCTCAATCCAATACTATCTCTTTTTACGCTTCCAACAAGGGAGTCGGTTCCGTGTTTTCAACAGGAGGATCCATAAACGCTTCAACCGTTGGTGTATTTCCGTCTCCTTCAACATCGTCATCATTCTCACTCAAAGGGATGCGGCTTACGGCTACGACTTTTTCCTCTTCGCCAACCCGGAAGATGGTCACGCCCTGGGTGCGTCGCCCAGCAATGCGAATATCATGAACCGGGCACCGGATCAGCTGGCCGCTATCCGTTACCAGCATGATTTGGTCTTTTGAGTTAACCGGGAAGGAGGCAACAACCCCACCATTGCGGTCATTGACG
>JAJONN010000013.1 GCA_021323455.1 Alphaproteobacteria bacterium
ATGAAATCGATAGCCATGAAACCCATGCCGTTTTTCTCATTAAGCGATATTCAAAAGGATTTTGACCCCGCTCACTTTGAGCGAGGCCAAATTTACCAGGAAGAGGGGCGCGTTATTCATGTTGATGTGGGTCATGATAAGCATGGTGACTGGAAAATCAAATCCACGATTCGAGGTTCTGGAAAAAATAGCTATCAGACAGATATTATTGTCAGTGTTGCGAACCAGACATATGTTGTTGACGGGTATTGTTCGTGCCCGATGGACCATAATTGTAAACATGTCGCGGCCTCTCTCATTGAAGCCATCTCTCAGCAAGCGCTTCTTGCGGTTCCTGCTGCCGTCGTTGAAACCACCGCTGAAATTCCAACGCCTGTTTTTCGCATTATGACCAATAGTGTACGCTTTAAGTCGCGTCCCTGGTCCATGATGCAAGAGGAAAAGAAATTTTTGGCTCATCTCTCCTTTTCTTACGCCAACGGACGTATTCCCCACAACGAGGCCATTAGCGACAGCACTATTCCCCGCAACATGAAAGCTGAACAAGAATTTCTCTCCCATCCTTTCTTGGGTCAATGGAAAAAATTGGGCGACTTTGCCCACCAAATTGATCCTTTCACCCTGGAAATGTGCAACCTGGTTTTTGATGAAAAGTCCCCCGGGCCTCAAACCTTGCTAACCGATGAGCGAATCATCCAGACAGCTATGAAGATAACGGACGAGGTTTTTCCTCGCCTTCAGGCTGAAGGGTGGCAAATTGAGACAGATCCAAGTTTTCCTTTCCAGCCAATTAAAAATATCGGGGAATGGTATGCCAATATTGATAACGAGGCAACTTCCGGTATCGATTGGTTTGATCTGGAAATGGGGGTTGAAATCGATGGAAAGCGCATTAACATCCTCCCTCATATCGTTCGTCTCTTACGCAACCCCAATGTTCGTTCCGCCGTGGACAATGAGGCGTTAAGCGATTCAGAAATGATCTATACCCAGTTGGACGATGGTCGCTATCTACCTATCCCTGCCAGCAAAATTCAGTTCATTGCCCGCACGCTGATAGAGCTCTATGACTTTAACGCCCTGACCCATGATGGCCGTTTGCGCCTATCCACATGGCAGTCCGCTCAACTAGCGGAACTTGAACATGCCATGGCGGCAAGCCAACTGCGGTGGTTTGGGTCAAGCCAATTGCGCGAGCTTGGCAATAAACTGCGTGACTTTCAAATGATTGAGAAAGTCATCCTCCCGAAAAGTTTTCAGAACACCTTGCGTCCTTATCAAGAAGATGGCGTGAGCTGGCTACAATTTTTACGGGACCACAATCTCAACGGTATTCTGGCAGACGATATGGGGCTAGGAAAAACCATCCTTATCCTCCAAGGCAACGAACGCAGGGATAACTTTGACCGCATTGGCAACCATGATCTGATTTTAACAACTTATCCTCTCCTTTCGCGTGATAAAGACATCCTCCTGAATCACGATTATCACTTATTAATCTTGGATGAAGCTCAGGTAATCAAAAATCCAAACACCATGGCCCACCGTATTGTCCAGCAGATTCGGGCAAAACACCGCTTGTGTTTAACGGGGACGCCCATGGAAAACCACTTAGGTGAGCTTTGGTCCTTGTTTCATTTTCTCATGCCTGGGTTCTTGGGCGACCATAAAAAATTTACACAAACCTTTAGAAAGCCCATTGAAAAGCGACAAGACCAAGATCGGCAACAGACCTTGACGCGCCGGGTTCGTCCTTTCATGCTTCGCCGCACAAAAGAAGAAGTGGTCTCAGAGCTGCCCAAAAAAACGGAGATTGTTCAACATATTGAGCTATTACCCACTCAGCGGGACCTTTATGAGTCTGTTCGCTTAGCCATGCATTCAAAGATTCAGGTTGAAATTGAAGAAAGAGGACTTAAGCGCAGCCAGATTGTTATTTTAGACGCGCTGCTTAAGATGCGCCAAGTCTGTTGCGATCCCCGCCTCCTCAAAATTGATTCTGCGAGAAAGGTGCGGGAATCGGCTAAACTTCAATTTTTAATTGACACCCTTCCAGAGATGATCGAGGAAAATCGCAAAATTCTCCTCTTTTCGCAGTTCACCAGCATGCTGGCATTGATTGAAATAGAACTCAAGAAGCTCAAAATCCCTTATGTTCTTCTCACAGGTCAAACGAAGGATCGCCAGACCCCGATTCATGACTTCCAGTCCGGCAAGGTTCCCTTGTTTTTGATCAGTTTGAAAGCGGGAGGAACCGGTCTCAACTTAACCGCGGCCGATACAGTTATCCATTATGATCCCTGGTGGAATCCGGCAGTAGAGAACCAGGCGACAGACCGGGCCTATCGTATTGGCCAGGACAAACCCGTCTTTGTTTATAAACTGGTGACGGTTGGTACGGTTGAAGAAAAAATCCTGGACATGCAGCATTATAAAGCATCCCTCTTTGCTGGTGTATTTGATGGCAGTACATCAAGTCGAGGGGCAATCACGCCGGAAGACCTCGAAGCCTTGTTTGAATCATTGCCTTAATCTTAATAGTAGCCATATTCTAGTATGTCTGTATCTTTGTTCGACCAATGGTTCACATGGTACTGGTTCATGCGTGACGAATGAAAGGACAATCCATTATAGATTTTTTTTAGGTCTGTTAACCTGTTAAAACCCTTTGAATTCCAGGACAGGTTTATCTTTCATAGCTTCAGCTATAAAGGCTTTGAAGATGGGAAGCGCAGCCCTTGCACCGGTTTCTTCGGAGCCAAGGGTACGGGGTTTAGCAAACCCTACAAAGACGCCTGCAACAAGGTCTGGCGTAAAGCCAACAATTAGAGCGTCTTTATGCTCATTTGTGCTACCTGTTTTTGCGGCAACTGGGCGCTCCAGGCTGGCAAGGCTCCGGGCAGTCCCTTGCTTGGCAACGCCCACCATCATTTCAGTTAAATGGCGGATGGACCTGGCGCTGGCAATTCGTGTTTTTGAGGGCGTTGGCGCTTCATAAACCGTCTGGTTATGGCGATCCATAACTTCTTCAATGAAAATGGGGGGGACTTGAAACCCACCATTCGCGATCATTCCATAGGCGGCTGTTAACTTTAGGAGGGTTGTTTCTGCCGCGCCTAAAGCCATGGCGAGTTGATGAGGGAGTTTTTCAACCAGACCAAAGTTTCTAGCTGTTTTTTCAATTCCTCTTAAGCCAATCTGTTGAGCTAAACGAACCGTCATAACATTGCGGGAATGAATAAGGCCGGAACGCAAAGGCGTAGGGCCATAAAATTTATGAGTGATATTTTTTGGCGCATAAGTTCCCATCTTTCCACCAACTTTAAGCATAATCGGTGCATCTAAAACGCGTGTTTCCGGGGTATACCCATGTTCCAAAGCGGTTAAATAAACAAAAGGCTTAAAAGCAGATCCCGGTTGTCGCTTGGCTTGTACAGCGCAGTTATACTGATTTTTTTCAAAATCATACCCACCCACCATCGCTACGACATGCCCCGTATGGGGGTTCAGAGCGACCAGCCCTCCTGTAACCTCGGGGATTTGTTCCAGATAATAGAATTCACCTGTGCTGTGTGAAACGGCGATAATGTCCCCAGGGTTTAAAACATCCTCTGGATGGGTAATTTCAGGCCCTATCATTTGGTTGGGCAGATTTTTTTTAGCCCATTTAAGGTGCTCTAAAGGAATAAAGCCAATCTCGTCATTTTTGAGGCCTATTTTTGCCTTATCAGGGGTCGTTTCCAGGACAATCGCGAGGGACCAGTCTCCAAGTCCCGGAGGAGAAGATGTCTTTTGGAGTTCAGTAAGCCATTCATTTTTGTTATCAGCGTCAATGTCAACATGGTGGATAGGACCCCGCCAGCCATGGCGTCGGTCATAAGCGATAAGGCCTTGCTTTAACGCCTTAACGGCTATTTCTTGCAAAGCAGGGACCAATGTTGTTTTAACAGTAAGGCCACCTTGCGTTACAATATCTTCCCCAAGGTGTTTAGTAAGCTCTTGACGGATATATTCTGAGTAGTAATCAGGTTGGTTTTTGTCTTCCGTCCCCTGGCTAATTTTTAAAGGCTCATCTTTGGCTACGTTTGCTTCATCTTCCGTTAATATCTCTTCTTCCTGGAGTCGGTCAATAACCCAATCACGGCGGGCTTTTGCGCGGCTCAGATCCTTCTGGTTAGGATAAAACGAAGGTGCTTTTGGCATGGCGGCAAGAAAGGCAATTTCTGCAATAGATAGCTTATCTAAGGTCTTATTAAAGTAAGTCAAAGCCGCTGCTACGACCCCGTAAGCCCCCATGCCGAGGTATATCTGGTTGAGGTAGAGTTCAAGGATCCGGTCCTTGCTTAAAGCAGATTCTAGCCTCAAAGACATAATGGCTTCTTTTGCTTTACGTTCAAAAGATCGTTCATTACCAATAAGAAAATTTTTAGCAACTTGTTGTGTTATGGTAGATCCCCCTAAGGGGCGGGAAAGCCAGGAGCCTTGGGTACTGTTTGAAATGATGGCGCGTATAATGCCTTGAATATCCAAACCACAGTGATAAAAAAAGTTTTTATCTTCTGCAACAAGGAAGGCGGTAATGACCAGGGACGGGATGAGATCTAAAGGGGCATAAACGCGTCGTTCTTGAGAAAATTCCCGCAACGTTTGTCCGTTGGAGGCTTGAATCTGGTTAACAGCAATGGGTTCATAATTATGGAGGAAATCATAATCAGGCAAACCGCGCCCATAATAAAAAAACAGGAAGAAGACCGCCACTCCAGCTGAGGTGAACAAAAACGTTAACATTGTAAGCCAGTTAATAAGGCGACGCATCATCTAACGTTCATAAGTCCTTTTATTAAGCTTGTTTTTTAGAAAATTTAACCTATCAATCGCAAGAGCGGCTTGGTCAATGACAGTTTGCGTAATCCGAAAGTCATCAATCGTTAACTGGTCTTTAGGTGCCGAGATACCGACAACGCCTAAACTATTGTTTCCTATTTTTATGGGTAAGTAAAGGTAGCGGGCATCTGAGAAATTCTCTGTTGATTTGCCGCTGCGAATTTGATGGGCTAAAGCCCATTGGATGGCGTTTGCATCTGCCTCTGTAAGCAGGGGGTCTTTTGCTTCCGGGTATTGAATGACCGGCTTGAGGTTGTCATGAATTTCCCAAAAGGCAACCACAGAAACATTTAAAAACCGATGAAGTTCCAGAGTGAGATGGGAGAGAATTTCGTCTTTGTAGGTACACCGAGTGAGGTGCTGAATAAAGTTGGAAAAAAACGGATTTGACGCAAGCGGCCTTGAGATGCAGAGAGAACGTTTCGCGAGTGGATAGCCAAATTCGATATGATGAGTGCAGCAAAAGTAAATGATCGATGGTCCTGCTTCTAGAGGGGGGTCAATTGGTACCGTCACAGACGACAAAGCTCGTGAAAATAATAGCTTATTCTTTAAATTAGACGGGATTCCTCCTTTTTTTGCAAGGGGGACGGATTAAAAGCCATATTTCAGGAGGTAAGAGCTTCTTCGCTTGCTTTCTGTCCATTTTCTGTTGGATCTGCCATAGCACTCTCCTTAATAATTGTGGATTATGGCTACATTTCGAGCCAATTCACCTATTTTTTAAGTTGAAGGACAAGATACCAAGATGAATACATAATTAAATTTAATATTTTGTATTCATATTTTAATCTTGGTGATCCCCTTTGGAATGATTTTTCTGAAAAAGGTAGATTTTTGAAGCTCATGAGTTCATATATGAACATAAAAAGCTGACAAAATCCCTCTACAAAGGAGGACCCTTATGCCCTGTCCCATTTGCCAAACCCCTTCCGTGCCCGCTTTTACTCCTTTCTGCTCAAAATTATGTAAAAACACGGATCTGCTTCGCTGGTTTAAGGAAGACTATCGGATTCCAGCTCAGGAGTCCCCTATACTAGACGATGGAAACGACCTGGAAGAGCCTTAATATCTTTCTGGCTTTTTCCTTCAGAACCCCTTAAGTTTTCTCATGTTGGTTGACCCTATAGTTCCTGTACAATATGGTTATATGATGAAAACAAAAATGAATAGCTCGTCCCTTCATGGCTTAACGCCTATGTTGCTCATACTTGCGGTATTGGCCTTTGAGATGTCCACGGATATTTATCTTCCCAGCTTGCCGGAAATGGGACGTTTTTTCTCTGTTCCGGATGCGGCTGTCCAAACAACCTTGAGTGGATACCTCTTAGGGTTTGCCTTACCGGGCTTCATTGCAGGACCTTTGTCTGACAACATCGGGCGGCGTCCTGTTATCTTGGGAAGCATGGCCATTTTTACCATGAGCAGCGTCTGCTGCTGGTTAGCGCCGACAATGACCAGCCTCATTACTGCACGCTTTGCCCAGGGAATTGGGGCGGGTATGACGATGGTTGTCATAACAGCGGTACTGAAAGACATTTATGATGAAAAAAACTTTTCGCGTATTTTATCAGTCAAGGGGATGGTCATTACCTTATCTCCTATGGTTGCCCCTGTCTTGGGGGGGAAAATTGCCGACATATGGGGATGGAAAAGTTGCTTTTTCATGATTGCCATTATGGCCAGTATCATCTGGATCACCATAGCTACCTGCTTGAAAGAAAGCTTAAGCCCGGCGTACAGGGCAACCCAGAAATCCTATTTTTCCGGACGACTTCTTCTTGAAACCTATAGCCAACTTCTGAAGCGTCGGGAGGTTGTGACTTTTGCCTTAATTTCCGCGATTACCTATGGAGGATTATGGGTCTGGATCGTTGAAGCCCCTTTCTACTTGATTAATGAGCTTGGCATTAAAAGCGTTGATTACGGTTATTATGCAGCCATCGGCCCGGGCGCTTACATCCTGGGAATGGTCCTTAACCAGTGGTGGGTTTCTTTCTATGGAATAGACCGAATGCTGGCTTGTGGATTATGGTTGATGGTCACAGGGGCAACCCTGACTCTGTTTGCAACAGTGTATTGGCCTTCCTCTCTGGTTGCCCTTTACATTTTTTCCTCGCTCTACGAGATTGGACTGGCGCCTGTATTTGCCAATGCTGTTACAAAAGCCGTTTCCGTTATCCCTTCCCAACGGGGAAGTGCTTCCGCCTTGCTGAATACTCTTGAAATGGGGATTTCTTCCTTATGCGTCTTTGTTGTCAGCTTACTCAGTAACGGCACGCTTGTACCTTGCGCCGTGATGATGCTTGCCAGCGGCATTTTATGTGCCATCTTATTTTCCACCGCGGCCAGGTTCAGCAAAGAACCACAAGCCATTTCTAGCGTTTGTGAGGGATAAAATTCATGGCGCCCCCTCTTATTTCTTTGCGGGATATTTCCTTGTCATTCGGCGGAAATCCTTTATTTAAAGGTCTCTTCAATAACATTACCAAAGGCGATAAAACCTGTTTGGTGGGACGCAATGGATGTGGTAAATCCACGTTTTTAAAAATTGTTTGTGGCCAAATGGATTTTGATCAAGGGGAACGCTTCGTTCAACCAGGAACGCGATTTTCTTATTTGTCGCAAGATGTTTGGTTGGAACCAGGGCAAACGCCTAAAGAATTTGTTATGCAATCCGGCTGTGCCCCTTTTGAAGCTGATGAGATCTTGGATCTTTTAAAAATGGACCAAGACCGCCCGATGGAGGGTTTTTCGGGAGGAGAACGCCGACGTGTTGCCCTTGCGCGTGCGCTGGTTGGAAGCCCGGATGTTCTGTTACTGGACGAGCCGACAAACCACCTGGACCTCCCAACAATTGAGTGGCTGGAAGAGTTTTTGGGGCAATATACGGGTGCGCTTCTTACCATTAGCCACGATCGCACTTTTCTTGAGGGAGTTTCAAGCTCTTGCCTTTGGTTGGATCGAGGGACTTTGCACCGCCACAACCAGGGCTTTAAAGACTTTGATGTTTGGTCAGAGCACCTCTTAGCGGAAGAAGAAAAACACTTAAGCAAGATGAACACAAAGCTGAAAGAAGAATTGCATTGGCTTCATCGCGGGGTAACAGCCCGCCGTAAACGAAACCAGGGGCGTCTTCGGGAACTCAATAAATTGAGAGAGGAAAAGCGCGCCTTTTTGTCTGGTCAAGCTGGAAAGCTAAAAATGAGTGGAGCGAGTTCTGAAGGCGGTAGTAAACTGGTGATTGAAGCTCAGTCGATCTCCAAGGCTTTAGGGAATAAGGTACTCATTCAAAATTTTTCCACACGCATTTTGCGGGGAGACCGAATCGGTATTATCGGGCCGAACGGAGTGGGCAAAACAACTTTGATCCGGATGCTGGCCGGGGTTTTGCCTCCGGATTCAGGAACCGTTCGTCTTGGCAAAACCATTGACCTCATTTATTTTGACCAGCTACGGGACAACCTGAAACCTAATGAAACGCTTTGGCAAAATTTGTGTGACACCGGAGGAGACCACGTCACAGTACAAGGCCAACCCCGTCATGTAATGGCTTATCTCAAAGACTTTTTATTTGAAGAAAAACAAGTTCGTTCACCCGTTTCTATTTTATCAGGCGGCGAAAAGAACCGCCTTGCCCTGGCAAAAGCCTTGACCAGCCCTGGCAATGTATTGATTCTAGACGAGCCCACCAATGACTTGGACATGGATACGCTCGACTTGTTAATTGAAATGGTAAGCGACTTTACTGGAACACTTCTCCTTGTCAGCCATGACCGTGACTTTTTAGATAAGTTGACCACATCCATTATCGCCCTTGAAGGGGATGGCCTTATTCGCGAATGTGTGGGTGGTTACCAAGATTATATGCGCCAGTATCCTCCTCAAAAGGACACCACAAGAACAACTTCCAAAGAAATTATTGAACGGCCCAAATCTGCCCGCCGTTTTACTTATAATGAAAAGCGGGAGTATGAAATGCTGCCTGCACGTATGGAACAATTAATGCAAGATATTGCGGAAGCGGAAGCTCGCCTGGAAGATCCGGCTTTCTACGCCAACCATCCTCAGGAATTTATGAAGGTGACGCAAGTCCTCACGGTTGCCAAGGAAGAACTAGGACGCATTGAAGGACGATGGCTGGAGCTGGATGAGTTAATCAGCAGGACTCCATAGTCGACGTTGTCGTTAAGCATGATTTTGTAAGAAGGCTAAGTGAGTAATATCCGCCTATTACTTCTTAGGAGCCGCACCCCCCCTTTCTAAATAGCTCAGCCGTGACACTATTACCTCTTATCTGGATAGAACCTTTCTTATATATATCCTTCAAGATTATCTCTAGATATCAAGCTGTTCGGAAAGGGGCTTTGAAGCCATCCCTAAGAACTTGAAAGGGCTTCACAATGGGGTATTCTTACGCTAGGAAAAAAGAAGGCGCCAACGAAATCTTTCAAGATTATCAAGCCTGTTTTCAGTCCTCCCTGCCTCTCTCAACGTCCCAAAACCAGCATCCCAAGCGTCTTAAAATTGGAGAGTGGCTTGTTTCTGAAAGGTGGATAACGCCTGATCAACTGTCTGTCGCCTTAAAAGAACAGACGCGCTGCTCAAAACGGCTGGGAGAATTGATACTGGATTTGGGATTCATTTCCTCTGAGCAACTATTGAAAGCTTTGTCTGCCTTATCAGGTTTACCTTTTATATCCCTTACCTACCAAATACTGGACTTATCCCTTGTCCACCAGATTCCTCTAGCTTTAGCCGCACGACATCAGATGATCCTTTTCCAGCAAGATGAAAGTGGTGCCCACATTGCCATGGTAGACCCGGAAGATATTTTGGCTCTTGATAAGGTACGCCTCCTCTTGGGGTCTCAGACTCCTTTGATTCCTTATCATGCAACGATGGGAGAGTTGGCCTATGCCCTTCAAACTTATTATCCCCAACCCATCGTGAATACCCATGAGGGAGAAGTGGTCCGTCTCGTCAATGATATGATCCTGGAAGCCGTACGGTTAAATGCTTCAGATATTCATCTGTCTCCGACCGCTCATCGTATTGATGTCCATTATCGCCAGGATGGTATCATGCGCCTGGCTCACACTCTGCACAAGGAAAGATGGGCTGCCATTTCCGTGCGCCTTAAGATCTTGGGAAGCTTGGATATTGCGGAGTCTCGCCGTCCCCAAAATGGGCGTTTTAGCTTGACCTTAGGAGGACGCGAGATCGATTTTCGGCTCTCTTGTCACCCAACAATCCATGGAGAAAACCTCGTTTTGCGGATTTTGGATAAAACCCAATCCCTGCGCTCGCTTGATGCACTCGGCTTTGAGGCTCCAGATATAGAAACCATCAAGCGCTTGGTTCAGCTTCCCCAGGGTATGATTATCTTGAGTGGGCCAACAGGTGCTGGGAAAACAACCACACTTTATGCATTTCTCGGTCATATGGACGCCTTGACGCGAAACATCATGACACTGGAAGAACCCGTTGAATATTACCTCCCCAATATTCGTCAAACCGAGATCCGCGAAGGGGGGCCTTTCCGGTTTGGAGATGGGATGCGCTCCCTATTGCGTCAAGATCCGGATGTCGTTTTTATTTCTGAAATCCGGGATGCGGAAACGGCCCAAATGGCTTTGCGAGCCGCCATGACGGGACATCTCGTTTTGGGGACGGTTCATGCTCGGGACAGCTTCACCGTTCCCCAACGTCTATCTGATCTAGGGATTGCGCCTTCCGTTTTAAGCGGAAATTTAACTGCCAGCATTGCTCAACGCTTGGTTCGTCGATTATGTGAGGCGTGCCGCCAACCCAAAATCGTAACTTCTGAAGACCGAAAAAACTATTTCCTTCCTGAATCCGTCACCCATGTATATCAGGCAGACAGTTGCGCGTCTTGTAATCAAACAGGATACTGTGGCCGTGAAGCTGTTGCGGAAGTGATTCTATTTGACCAGGATCTCTCAGCTCTTATTGCAGAAGGGGGAGCCCAGACCCTTTTACGCAAAGCCGTTAAAGACCGTAGCATTCGCACATTGTGGGATCGTGGCATCGAGAAAGTCCTAGCAGGAAAAACAACTTTTGCTGAAATTGACCGCGTCATTGGAACGGACGCCTAAATGCCCTTATATGCTTACAAAGCCACAACATCTCTTGGTACTCGTCACGCTGGGTATCGGTTTGGCCCTTCAACGGATGCGATTTATAAATCGCTGAAGGAAGAAGGATTACTTTTAACTAACTGCAAGGAAAGCCATGCAGAAGGTTCTTTACCACGTCTTTCTCTGCGATTTTTCGGGAAAGTTTTTCAAGGCATCCCTAGGGTACTGCTCATTGATTTTTGCCACCACATGGCCCAATTAGATGAAGCAGGTGTGCCTATAGATGTTGCTCTTCATGATCTGGCTTTGTCTTCATCTCATCGAGGATTCCGGACGCTTCTTCACATCATTCATACGGATGTGCTCATTGGTGCCCCTTTATCCGAAGCATTAGCCAGGCACCCAAAAGTATTTGATCGTGTTTTTCAAAAACTTATCAGCACTGCTGAACAGACGGGAGATTTTGCGCCCCAGTTCCGCCATCTCGAGGATCATTTACGCCGACTCGAAACCATGGGCTACCAAATCCGCAAAGCTATTCGCTCCCCCCTTATTTTACTTGGGCTTCTGACGGCCCTGGCTTTCGTCATGATTGATTTTGTTATCCCCAACATGGCGATGCTTCTTGTCTCCCTCGGCTTAAAAGAACTTCCCCTGTTCACACGTTTATTGCTGTATAGTGCGCCTCTATTAGCGTGGTTCCCCTTAGCAGTATTAATCCTCGCGGCTGCCCTTGTCTTTGGTTATGCTTTTCCTGTTTCCCGCTATTATCTTGCGCGATTTGCCTTAATCCTTCCTCTTTATGGATCTTTATCTCTAGCTCATTTCTGGCATGTTTTTAGTGTGATGATTGGGGCAGGCGTTGATCTCTTGCCCTCTCTTTCCCAAGCCGTTCAGGTGATCCGCAATCCTTACCTGCGGGACCAGTTCACGTCTATCTCAAGCGCAATTACAGCCGGAGCAGGCCTATCGGAAACCTTCTCCCAGGAAACAGCCTTGGTTTCTCCCTTGATGGTGCGTTTATTAAAGCTCAGTGAGCAAACAGGGCGTTTGCGGGAGTTGATCCCTCAGGCGGCATCTCATTATCAAAACCAAACTTTCCGTAAGGTTGAAACGATGGTCTCATGGTTAGAGCCAGCTCTTATCTTAATTATGGGTGGGCTTATGTTGTGGATTGTGCTGGCTGTCATCGTTCCCTTTTATGGCGTATTTGGAACGTTAACATGAGGATCCTGATCCTAGAAGAGGACCAAATTTCTGAAAATGGGCATATCATCCCTGATCTATCGGACTTCCTGAAAAATCTTCCTTCTCAGACAGAGTTGACCCTTATCTTAAAAACGCATGACACCCTTTATCATTACTGTCTGGCGCGAAAAGCCGTTCCTTATTTAAAATCAGCTGAGTTTTCATCCGAGTATTGGGTAGGAGAAAGGGTTTTTTCTAAAGGGCATACGCTTGTTGGGGGGATTATCCCTTCTCTTTTTATGCAAGAAGCTGTTCGCCTCCTGTCTAGGCATTCTTTTGCCCTTAAGGGACCTTTCTTATGGACAGATCTGGTTACGCAAGCCTACGGTATCCTTTCCTCGGCATGGACGCTAATTTGGCAAGACCCCCATCTTATGGTTTGCCATGATGGAGTTTTACGGTTCAGCCGTCTCTGTTGCTTGCCGCTTGTGCAGGAGCTCCCAGCCATTTTACGTTATCTCAAGCGATTTGGATACGAAGAAGAGATGTCCCTCACGTTGCTCACCTCTACTTTTATAGAGAGTTTACCCCCATTTATTCATCAAGAGATCCGCGTTCCAAATGATTTTTCGTTAGACGGGTTTACCTTTCAAGTGCCAGACCTTATTTTCCCCCAGCGACTTTACACCTGGCCCCGCAAGATACGAAAAACAGCTTATGCTGTTACCCTTTTAAATATCCTAGGGGTTATTTATTTTAGTTGGCAAATAAAAACCATGACTGAAACAGATCATATCTTGAAGCACCAAATTAGCCTATTACCAACAAAGGATCCGACAGATGAAAAGAAGATGTCAGATTTTGCCGCCTACCGTCATTTGTCCAAAGCCAAACCTGATCCCCTCTTCCTCATTCGCCAGCTTATTCCTTCTCTCAAAGGGGAAGCAGTTGCAACCCGTCTGCATTGGACAGCAAGTCCCTTGAGCCTTACGCTCCAACTGGAGCTAAAATCTTCTACCATCATTGATCAGCTCCTTCTGACTCTCCGGCCTCAATTTCAAAAGCACGCGTTAACTTGGCAAGCAGAGGAAGCAGACCCCTTGAAAGGAAGATTGGTTATCGAAGAACAGGCCCTTGGTAAACAGGAACGTTAATGGCTCCATTCTATTTTTTCTATAAAGCAAGAACGAGTCTGACGATGTGCAGCCTCTCCTTTGCTCTTATGATGACTCTTGGTTTTTATACAAGCCGTCTTTTTGAACGTGTTGATGCCCTCCAGAAACGCTTATCATCCCTGAAGCATTTAGCTGTTCAGTCTGAGGAAGCGGCGGCTTTGATCCAAGCCCACAGGAAAGACTTTTCTGCTTTTGAATCATGCGGATTTGAACGCCCACTTACCCCTGAAGCGCTTCAGGCTTCCGTTCATTATCCTGTTAAGTTCGGGGCTATTTCTTCTGTAAAGGGAGTGGCCAAAAATAATAAATTTGTCAGTCAAGATGTTTGTGTTTCAATATCGTGTCTGCGGGATCGGGATATATTTGCGCTTCTTGATCAGCTTATCACTCAGGGGCCGGGAATTTTTCAAATTTACGATGTTATCATTATCCGAACCAGTCCTTTAACCGAAGAGTTGCTAAAAAAGATAGGGGCGGGGAAAGTTCAAGCCTTGTTTGATGGAAAGATTACAGCGACATGGATCCACCAATGAAAGTCCTTATTTTTTGCTTTCTATGGGGGGCAACTTGTGCCTCAGATCTTTGTCTAATGCTAAGCCCCGCAGAAGAAGCGGCCCTTGCCCATGCCGAAGATCACGCTCGGAAAAATGGGGGACGAGCTAAAAACCCTGGCACCTTGCGTCTTGATGGCATTATTTATAGCCATGAGAAATCTTGGACTATATGGCTCAATGGCCGCTCTATCAAGGCTGGTGAACCTACGGACATGCTTCGTATCTTGAATGTGACACCAAGCTATGTCGAAATAGTCTGGAATCCGAAGCCAGATCAACGCCACCAAATTTGCCTGAAACCAAATGAGGTCTTTCAACAGACGGATACTTTTCCTTAAGACAAGGTGAGGTTTAGGGACTGTCATCAATTATTGTCTTTTTGTGTGCAAATAGCGGTTTTCTGCGCTTCCGTTTTTCAAATACTTCTTTGTATTCTTCGTCTCAAAATCGTATCTATTGATGATACGCCCTAGCGAAATTTAAGATTTTCATACTTGGGACTTGAATCTACCAAACCGTTCCGATTAAAGTTGCGTAAGATTAAAATAAATTAGAGGGATGATCAGCCTGGATGGATTCACATTATAGCCTTGATGGATGGGTCCTGATTATTTCTCTTCTCCTATTGCTTGCTATTCTTGCCAGCGATTTGTCAAAACGGTTAAAAATACCTGCGCCTTTGCTGTTTCTCGTTACGGGTATGCTGGCTGGGTCAGACGGTATTGGTGGAATATATTTTGATAATGTCGAAGTCGCCCAACGTATTGGCATTATTGCTTTATGTTTTTCTCTTTTTTCCGGAGGCCTCGATACGCAGTGGCGTCTCGTAAAACCGATCTTTTGGCCTGGGCTTGCTTTGTCGACGGTTGGAGTCCTTGTATCAACAATTTTGGTTGCAGGCTTTGCATATTATCTTCTGGAATTTTCATTACTAGAGGGGTTATTGCTTGGCGCGATTATCTCAGCAACGGATGCGGCTGCGATTTTTTCCCTCTTCCGGTCCCGTTATTTTCTGATCAAGCGAGAGCTGAGAATGCTTGTTGAGTTTGAGTCAGGGAGCAATGACCCCATGGCAATCCTGCTTGTCTTTATTATTCTCCAAATGATGCAAGACCCTAAGTTTACCCCGCTTAGTTTATCCACGATGTTTTTGGCCCAAGTTATCGGCGGCCTGACTATTGGTGTTTTGGTTGGCAAATTGGCTGTATTTCTGTTCCGGCGAATGAAACTCGAATATAGGGAACTTTATCCTGTTTTTACAATAGCCCTCGTGCTTTTGGCTTATGGTGCCGCCGCGGCAATTGGGGGAAGCGGGTTCCTTGCGACTTACCTCTTAGGTATCGTCATATACCAACATGATTTCCATCATAAATATAACATAAAAAAGTTCCATGCGGCGTTAACATGGCTTTGCGAAATCAGCATGTTTCTGGTTTTGGGGCTGCTTGTTTTCCCAACCCAAATCAATGAAATTTTTAACCTTAATTTAGTCGTGCCTTTCTTTCTCATCTTTTTTGCAAGACCTGTGAGCGTTTTTGTATCTTTGGCTTTTTCCGGTTACCCTATCAAAGAAAAGCTTCTCGTGTCCTGGCTTGGCTTACGAGGCGCTGTTCCAATTGTTTTAGCAACATTCCCGATGGTTATGGGCATTCCGAAAGCCAATACGATTTTCAACCTGGTCTTCTTTGTCGTTCTCATCTCATTTTTAATTCAAGGGGGATTAGCGCCCCGTCTCATCAAATGGCTAAAAATTGAGCATTAGAGTGGGGCATTAAATAGATTAAATTTTTGGAATATACCAACCTCATTTTATGACTGAGGTTAGAATAAAATGGCGGAGAGAGAAGGGTTACCACGCTAGCGCGTTGCCTCCCTATAGTCGGCCCGAACCCAAATTTATGCGTATCGAGGGCTCGATCATTTTCATCCATACTATTGTTCTTAGATAGGGCGTAAGGCCCTATCTAAGAACAATGGCGGAGAGAGAGGGATTCGAACCCTCGATACGTTGCCGTATACACGATTTCCAATCGTGCGCCTTCGACCACTCGGCCACCTCTCCTCAACGGATGATCAGAGATTACTCAACTCTTGCTGTTTCGACAAGGGCTTTTAAAAAGTTGACAAAAGATTTCGCTTTACGGTAGAAGAAATCATGAAGCAAAGCCTGTACCCTATTTGTTTTTCAAAGAACCACATTAACCCAGTTGTGTGTTCTTCTCTTAGTGTGCCTAAAATTATTGTGGCCCTGCAGGCCATATAATTCTTCTCCTCCTCAAAATATGCCCCTTTATCCTCTAGATGTACACCCTGGTAGGTTCAGGAGATAATGATTTGCTACACCACAAGAAGTTGAGATGAATAATGACTCATTATAAAACGGTTTTAACAGCTGGATTTGCCATGTTTTCCATGTTTTTTGGTTCTGGCAATCTTGTATTTCCCCTATTGGTTGGCAAGGAATCTTTGCATCAATACCCCATGGCTATTGCCGGGTTGCTTGTGAGTGCTGTCCTTATCCCTTTCTTGGGTCTTGTCAGCATTATTTTGTTTGATGGAAACCACCAGGCTTACTTTAACCGATTGGGTAAAGTCCCAGCCTTTCTCCTCATTGCCGTGATCTTAATGCTGATTGGACCTTTCGGCGTTGTTCCCCGATGTATTACGCTGGCATATGGGGGGTTTCATTTGATTTATCCCGCTTTATCCATCACGCCCTTCAGTCTTTTATTTTGTTTAACAATTGTTGGTCTCATTTGGTCTAAGAACCGTGTTGTGAACATTATTGGCTTATTTTTAACGCCTTTTAAACTGGGAGGGATCGTCATCCTCATTCTATTTGGCTTATGGTTTGGGGAAGAACCTGTCCAAGGAGGACTTTCTTCTGGTGAATCCTTTAAAAATGCCCTTTTCACCGGATATCAAATGATGGACTTAATGGCGGCGTTCTTCTTTTCAAGCACAATTGTGTATTATTTGCGCAGCCATTTATCCGCTGAAGAAGACCCCAAAGTCTTAATAAAAATGAGTATTGGGGCAAGCCTCATTGGGGCATTCCTCTTGTCTGTGGTTTATATTGGCTTTGTCTGGTTAGGCGCAAAATATGCCCCTTACTTGCAAGATGCCCAACCAGAACATCTTTTGGTTGCCATTGGAGGCCATGCACTGGGACATTTTGCAAAGCCTGTCATTGCGGTTATTTTAGCCGTCGGCTGCCTGGCAACGGCGGTTATTTTGTCAACTTTATTTGTTGATTTTCTCCAGGAAGATGTTGCCAAGGGACGTTTAGGACGGCCTCGAGCTATCTTCATTACCATGGCAGTTACGTTTACTGTTTCCTTGTTGGGGTTCTCAAAGCTTATGATCTTGTTAGGAAAGATCTTGGATATTGCTTATCCCGCTTTGATCGCCCTTGCCATCATGAATATTTTGAGTAAATTAACGCCTTATAACGGTACCCGGTGGGCATTTTGGGGCATTTTGGGAGTTTCCGCTGGGGGGGGTAAATTGACGCTATGGTGGAATGGCGCGTTTCCTCTGATTTAATCCCCTATGAACAGGCGGTTATAACCATGGAAGAGCGCGCGCACGGTATTTATAAGGGGTCTGCGCCTGAGATGGTTTGGCTCCTAGAGCATCCACCACTCTATACGGCGGGAACCAGCGCCAAGGCATCAGACCTGCTGGATATCTCAAAACTGCCTGTTTATGAAACGGGACGCGGGGGGCAATATACCTACCATGGGCCAGGACAA
>JAJONN010000082.1 GCA_021323455.1 Alphaproteobacteria bacterium
CCCCCGCGCGGTCATAGGACCTCTGGAAATATGGAGCAAACCCAACGTGAGCAACCGATCAGGATCAACTTTGTTTTGAATAAAATCATATGTCTCCTGAGGACTGATAATATCTGTCACCAGCACCGCATCAAATGCCTTCAAATCCGCTTCCCTCTGAACCCCGCAAACCTCCAAGGCCGTTCCTTGGGCCACAAGATGCGCAATATCAGCAAGGTCCCCTTCCCCAACAAAGGCTATTTTTTCCCATCCCTTATGCAAGCATGCTGTAAAAAGGGATTCACACTGAGCGCGCGCATCCCGAAAAAACGTGAGGGACCGCGCCAGGTATGTTGTGACCATGTGGCTTTTTTCTTTAAACCCTTCCGGCGTTAAAAAGTACGTAATACGACGGGGAGAAACTTGAGAAGCGCGAACCCATCCCTTTGTAACACAGCTTTTTAAATAGTGGTTCATAAGACCTAGAGCAATGCCAAGTTCCGATGCCAAGCTCCGTTGCGTAAAAGACGGATTACGTTCAATCTCCGTCAACAGATGGACCATTACTTTTTGCTCTGTATGCTCCCGGGTATCCTGAAAAGCGGCCATGTTTTTTATTAAGCTCTAGATTAAACGCGTTGTCATGTTCATGAACGAAACTAATATAAACACAACTCAAACGTCAAGGCTTTTTATTTTATCAGAAATTTTGCCATCTTTTTACGCGAGGACTCCAGCCGTATCTTGCGTAAAAAATAAGAAACTTTTCCCACTGCCAATGACTTTAAGGTTCCCTCCAAGGGAACGCCTATGGTATATAATGTACTTAAGATAGAATTCCCTATAACTCTTGGATAACACATCCAAGCAAGAGAGAGCTTACGTGAATAACGCCAATCGAAATTTGTTTTTTTGGGTCTTAATAGCCGTTGCCTTGTTCGGAATCTTTCAGCTTCTACCGGGATCTTCATCACGAGCGCCCAATCCGCCGATTGCTTTTTCAGACTTTCTCACCCATGTTACAGAAGGAAGAGTAAAGGAAGTGATGATTCGGGGCAACCATATCTCTGGCAAGACCAGAGACGAACACGCATTTACAACCTATGCTCCCCAAGATGCAACACTCATTCCCAAGCTCATTGACAAGGGTATCCATGTCAAAGCAGGGCCACCTGAAGAAGGTTGCTTTTTCGATTTTTTCCTTACGTCAGCTTCAATCTGGCGGCAATAAAGCGATGGGATTTGGAAAATCTCGCGCCCGCTTACGAACGGAAAATGAAACGAAAGTCACATTTGAAGATGTCGCTGGCATTGACGAAGCCAAACAAGATCTTGAAGAAATTGTTGATTTCTTGCGGGACCCTCAAAAATTCCAGCGCTTAGGGGGGAAAATTCCCCGCGGTGTTCTCCTCGTGGGGCCCCCGGGAACAGGGAAAACCTTGTTAGCCCGAGCAATTGCCGGTGAAGCCAATGTTCCCTTTTTCAGTATTTCGGGATCAGACTTTGTTGAAATGTTTGTCGGCGTCGGCGCAAGCCGCGTCCGCGATATGTTTGAGCAAGCTAAAAAAAACGCTCCCTGCATCGTTTTTATTGACGAAATTGATGCGGTCGGGCGCCATCGAGGCGCTGGGCTTGGCGGTGGAAATGATGAACGTGAACAAACCCTTAACCAGTTATTGGTTGAGATGGATGGATTTGAAGAAAATGAAGGCGTGATTTTGGTCGCCGCGACGAACCGCCCTGATGTTTTAGATCCGGCCCTCTTGCGCCCTGGCCGATTTGACCGTCAAGTTGTTGTCCCCAATCCTGATATCATTGGCCGGGAGAAAATTTTGCAAGTCCACATGCGGAAAGTCCCCCTTTCCCCAGATGTGGATGTTCGGGTAATCGCGCGAGGAACGCCTGGTTTTTCAGGAGCTGACTTGGCCAATCTGGTTAATGAAGCCGCGCTCCTGGCCGCACGTCGCGGAAAGCTTGCCGTAAGCATGCATGAGTTTGAAGAGGCAAAAGACAAAGTTATGATGGGCGCCGAGCGGCGCACCATGGTTATGACAGAAGATGAAAAGCGCATGACAGCCTATCATGAGAGCGGACATGCCGTCATTGCTTATTATATTTCCGATGCAGACCCCATCCATAAAGCAACCATTATTCCTCGCGGACAGGCTTTAGGTATGGTCATGCAACTTCCTGAAGGCGACAGGATCTCCATGTCTCGCAGCCAATTACTTGCCCGCATAAAAGTAAGCATGGGCGGACGCATCGCCGAAGAAATGATCTTCGGTTATGACAAAGTCACAACGGGAGCCTCCTCTGACATTCAGGCAGCGACGAAAATTGCCCGTGGTATGGTTACTGCATGGGGACTTAGCGACCGCCTTGGCTTCCAAATGTATGAGGAACGGCAACAGGAAGTCTTCCTAGGCCATTCTGTAGCGCAAACCAAGCCCCTTTCTGAAATGACAGCTCAAATGGTCGATGAGGAAGTGCGCAAAATCTTGGACAGCTGCTACAAAGAGACCCAACAATTGCTCAAGAAAAAGCTGTCTAAGCTTCACCTCTTGGCCAAAACCTTACTGGAGTTTGAAACGTTAAGCGGGGATGAAATCAAAGCGTTACTGGAAGAAGGAGCCGCTCCTGTACAAGACCCCATTTCCGGCAATATGCGGAAAAAAAAGATGCGCTCCCGTATTCCCGCAACAGAGCCTGCTTAAGCAAGGCATAAACGTAACAGAGAACAGCAAACTATGAATGAAGTCCGTCAATTTTTTGGAACCGATGGTGTCCGTGGCCAGGCAAACGTTTGGCCGATGACGCCTGACATGATTATGAAAATTGCCATGGCGACAGCCCAGAAATTTACCCGAGGAGACCACCGTCATAGCATTGTTATTGGTAAAGATACCCGTCAATCCGGCTACATGGTTGAGTCAGCCCTCACGGCTGGCTTTGTGTCCATGGGAATGGACGTCGTTCTCCTCGGTCCTTTGCCAACGCCCGCCGTTGCCATGCTAACCCGCACGTTACGAGCGGATTTAGGAGTAATGATTTCCGCTTCCCACAACCCTTATATGGATAATGGCATTAAGTTTTTTGGCCCTGATGGGTTCAAGCTTTCAGATGTCGAGGAAACTGAAATTGAGGCTCTCATTAAGAAAAATGATGCGTATTCGGGAAATAGACAACAGAATATGCCCCTTGCCCACTCCACCCTGCTCGGCAAAGCCCACCGGCTCGATGACGCTACAGGACGGTATATTGAATTCGCCAAAGCAACTTTCCCCCGCGGGATGCGCCTCGATGGGTTAAAGATTGTGGTTGATTGCGCGCATGGAGCGGCCTATAAAGTTGCCCCAAAAGTCCTTTGGGAACTGGGAGCGGAGATTATCCCTATTGGCATTACGCCAGATGGAACCAACATTAATGATAATTGTGGCGCAACATCTTTAACCACTCTTCAAGATGCTGTCCTAACTAACCAGGCTGATCTTGGCATTGCCCTGGATGGTGATGCGGACCGGCTGATCATGGTCGATGAGACAGGCGCAATAATCGACGGGGATCAGCTCCTTGCTCTCATTGCCACCTCCTGGTCAGAGGATGGCGACCTTCGCGGAGAAGGAATTGTGGCAACCCATATGTCCAACTTAGGTCTTGAACGCTATCTCGAAACAAAAAACTTAAAGCTCATCCGCACAGCTGTTGGTGATCGGTATGTTTTAGAAGGAATGCGCGCCCATGGATGCAATGTTGGAGGCGAACAGTCCGGACATATTATCTTGCGCGACTATATGACCACAGGCGACGGCATCATTGCCGCCTTGCAAACCTTAAGTGTTTTGGTACAGAAACAACTCAAAACAAGCCAGCTAGGGCGCATTTTTGATCCTGTACCCCAGATTCTTAAAAGCATCCGAACATCCAGCTTTGCGCCTTTGAATGATGGGCACGTTCGTAAAGCCATCGAAGAAGCAGAGCATTGTCTCATTAAAGACCGCGGTAGGCTTTTGATTCGTCGATCTGGGACCGAGCCTCTCATCCGTATCATGGCCCAAGGCGATAATGAGCAGACACTAACCCAACTCGTTCGCCATATTGTTGAAACAATAGAAGTTGCTGATAACATGGCTGCAGCATAAAATCTAAAAAAAATAAGAAAGAAAAAAAATGAAAAAGACAAATAATAAAATTCCATCTGTTAGGGAAGAAAATCTCGAAGATGATGATTTTGATGCCTTCATGAAAGCTGTTGAAGAGATGGATCCTGAAGAAGCCCGCGTTATGTTTCAAAACATCGTTGCAACCATGGAAGAAGAAGGGGAACCCATCCCATTTCCCATGCGTCTGCTGACATCGGATGTTTTATTTGGCTTAACTCAAACCCCTGTTGGGCTTGCTTACGGCATTAGTGGGCTTGACCAATTAATGCTGACTGGTTTTATTAGTGAAGAAGATATTGAAGAAATGGGAGATGCGGAAACAGTTTTACAAACAATCATCGATGATTTTGAAGAAAACCTCTCAACCATCATCACTGTCAGGAATGATGAAGCCATTAGGACCATGATTAACAGTGCTATCGATGGCACTTACCAGGTTATGGACGATGTCTTTGAAGCCATGCAAGCAACAGACCTGCAACGCGCTGTCTGGAAGGAGCTTACAAGAATTCCTTATGGGGAGACAATATCTTATGAAGAATTAGCAAAGCGTGTTGGTAAGCCAAAAGCCGTCCGCGCTGTTGCGTCAGCCGTTGGCGAAAACCCCATTTCCATTGCGATACCTTGCCATCGCATCATTTTAAAGAGTGGAGGAATTGGCGAATATCACTGGGGATCTGACATCAAAGAAAAGCTCCTTGCTTATGAACAAGCCAAAAAACAAACCTGAGACGCCTTATTTTTGCTCTGGGCCAACACGCAAACGCCCGGGTTGGACTTTACTTGGATTAAAGGGAGCGCTCCTTGGTCGAGGCCATCGATCACCCGCAGGACAAGCCAAGCTTCAAGAAGTCATCACCTTAACAAAGCAGATTTTAGAGATTCCCGAAAGCTACCGTATTGCCATTATGCCTGGCTCTGCCACAGGTGCCCTGGAGTGCGCCCTGTGGAACCTTCTTGGCCCCCGTGGTGTAAATGTTTTTAGCTGGGATTTATTTGGATCCCTTTGGATCACCGATGTTGTGGATCAACTCAAAATTCCAGATGCGCGCGTTCATTCCACCCCCTTTGGGCAACTTCCCAATCTGTCTCTCCACACGCCAGATCGAGACGTTGTCTTTACCTGGAACGGGACAACGGCAGGTGTCTGTGTTCCTGACCTGGACTGGATATCTCCAATGCGACAGGGATTATCCATTTGTGATGCTACATCTGCTGCTTTTTGCATCCCTTTAGACTGGCTAAAACTAGATGT
>JAJONN010000083.1 GCA_021323455.1 Alphaproteobacteria bacterium
TGCCATTCATTGATAGTTGTGTCAAATTGAATGCCAGGGTCGGCACACGCCCAGGCCGCAAAGGAAATTTTATCCCATAAATCTTTGGCGCGAACGGTGCGGTGGGTCGATCCATCTGTGCGGCGCTTAAGGTTCCAGTCCTTATCTTTAAGAACAGCTTCCAAGAATTCATTTGTTACGCGCACGGTGTTATTGGAATTTTGGCCAGATACAGTGAGGTAAGCTTCAGAATCCCAATCTTTATCAAAGACAGGAAAATCAACGTTTGTGTGGCCTTGCTGGGCAAGCTGGATGACCCGCTGTACATAATTTTCTGGAATCAGATCTTTGCGAGCGGCGCGGATCGCTTCTTTTAAAGCAGGATTTTCCTTGGGGTTCAGGCGATGTTCTTTAGAAACAGAAGGCGTTTGACAGGCTGCCATGATTGCGTCGGCATGCTGCTTATTGAGCTTTGAGCCTGTCACAAGAGCAGCGACTTTTTGCTCTTCCTGAACTTTCCAGCTGACGAATTCTTCGACGTCCGGGTGGTCAATATCAACAATGACCATTTTGGCAGCCCGGCGTGTTGTCCCGCCTGATTTAATAGCGCCAGCGGCCCGGTCCCCGATGCGCAAAAAGCTCATTAATCCGGAAGACTTCCCACCACCTGATAGAGGTTCCCCCTTGCCCCGTAAGTTAGAAAAGTTAGACCCGGTTCCCGATCCATATTTGAACAGGCGGGCTTCCCGGAGCCAGAGGTCCATAATGCCGCCGTCATTGACAAGGTCATCCTGGATGCCCTGGATGAAGCAGGCATGAGGTTGGGGATGCTCGTAGGCCGTTTGTGAGGCGGTGAGTTCCCCTGTTTTGAAATCAACGTAAAAATGACCTTGAGCAGGGCCATCAATGCCATAAGCCCAGTGAAGGCCCGTATTGAACCATTGAGGAGAATTTGGCGCTGCCATTTGGGTACACAGCATGTAGCGCATTTCATCAAAGAAAGCTTGAGCGTCCTCTTCCCCATCAAAGTAGTTCCCTTTCCATCCCCAATAGGTCCACGCGCCCGCAAGGCGGTCAAACACCTGGCGGGCAGAAGTCTCGCCGCTAAAAGTCGTACCCGGCGCGGCTGCGCGACGCCACAACCAGCTTGGGACGGTATTTTCTTCTACCGGAACTAAGTCTTGTGGGATGCCGGCTTTACGGAAATATTTTTGGGCCAGTACGTCAGAGGCGACTTGTGACCAGGAAGCTGGCACCTCAATGTTATCTTGCCGGAAAACAACAGACCCATCCGGGTTACGGATTTCGCTGCTGGTCGTATGAAAAGGAATAGAAGCATAGGGTGACTGGCGTGGCGTGGTGAATTGGCGACGAATTTTCATGTATATTTCCCCTTCATGCTACTAAATATAGTTTTATTTCTGACATCAACAACAACATCTTGTGTTAAAGAAACATATCGGCCTCTCAAAAAACAGTCTTGTTTTTTGTCGTGAACCGTGCATCGACAGTCAACCTTGAAAATTTTTTTTTGAGACAAAAAAAAGGCGGGATAGATAAGATTTATGGCAAATCAGAGGTTGAGTTGAAGTCTTTACAATCCAGGCTATGCTTTTTGGTTATGACAATGAACTAAGATTAGCCATGGTCCCATCGTTATTTCGCCCAGCATAATAATAAGAGAAAATCAAGTGATAAAGTTGGTCAGGGTCAGGGGCGCTTGAAAAGACGGCTAGTGCTGAAAGTTCTGAAAATACGACTTCCTGGAGCAGTTTATTTTCCATCTTCACATATTCTATAGTAAACCTTGAAAGAGAAACTGGGGTACGTTTTGGGTCCGTTATTGGGCGGCAAATAGATTGAAAGAAATCAATAACAAACTTTGGCTCTTGAATAGAGCCATCATTTATAGATTTTATAAATTCTTGCGTTCCTAAAAGGAAATGACAATAATAAGTATAATAAGGCGAACATTGGATATTTTCAGGGTGAATCACGGGAAAATTTCTATCTTCTCGGTTGTTATAATCCCTACCAAAATCAACAAGAACGACCTGGCGGGGATGCTGGTTCGTAACCATAATGTTACTTGAGGTTGCTACATCAGGATGGGAAATGCCTTTCCTTGCAAGATAAGTTATCTCGCTTATAAACGACCTAATTGCCCATAAGCCTTCGTCAACATCAGAAAATCGTAAAGCTGTTCCCGCGCATGTTGTGGTTATCCAAGGGGAGCTTTTATCGTATTGATAATATGAAATCTCCTTACCATCCACGAGGGGCATCACAATGAAGTAAACATTATCCTGAGCTTTTGTCCATAAACTGTAAGCACGACCCAGCTTTTGCAATCGTGAAAATTCAGGCGTTGTGATGGTCTCTTCTTCTGTCATCCCCTTTTTCTTAGCTGCTACAAATATTCCGGTAGGGAGATGCTTTCCTAAGTAAACAGTACCTTCCTCTCCATATCCAAGCCTTGCTGCTTCATCAATTCTATAATCACCACATATTGTTAAACGGCTTTCATCCTCAGGGAACTCGTAGGAGGGTTCTTTATATAGAGTTAGTTTTTTAGTAAGTGTAGGGGAAACCATGGTATGGCTTACTTGATAGGGATCGTCTGCATCAGGGAAAGGGCCACCTTTATCAAATAAACACTCGCTAGAAGAACCAAGCAACTCTTTTGAAAATAAACAAAAAACCAGAAAAAATTTTAATAATTTCATTTTAAACACCTCTAAAAAATTACTTAGATAACCTGAATTCAATATAAGAAAAACAAAGCGTACGGGTTTTAAGAAATAAAGAAATTAATATATTAAAATTACTAAACTACGTCGTTGCTAGGCCGCGCGCCCGTATTGTGGAGGACGGGGTGCGCCGTGGCCTTCTTAAAGAAGGTGGGTAAGAATACAAATTACCACGCCCGCTATCAAAATTTAGGAGAAAGGCTATTCCGCTGCTGGTTTATTTTCTGGTATTTTAACGGAAAAGTTGACATCGACCTTTCCAGCCTTCTCGAAGTGAAGCGTCAGCGGGACTGATCCCTTGCCCTGAAAGGAGTCTTTAAGACCCATCAACATAATATGAAGCCCGCCAGGCTTCAGTTCCACTGGGTCTTTTCCAATTTCAATAAAGGGAACGGGGCGCATCTTCATGACGCCGTCTTCCTCAATGTGGTTATGCAACTCGACGGCCGTGGCATCCGGACACTCAGCCCGGATGAGCTTGTCAGGATCTTGACTCATATTGGTGATGGTCAGATAGGCTGCCGTATTCGGCCCCGTTGAGGGGCGAACCCAGGGATGCTCGATAGAAAGGGTTCCTATCTTAACAGGCGGGCAAGCATCTGCTATTCCAGAAATTATTCCCATAGCGCATAAAAAAAGAGGGACAATTTTCTTTAATATCATTGTTCTTCATCCTAACTTTTATCAAATAGTATGAGCAATTGATGATCAAGAGAATAGGGGTCAAAACGACACACTTTCCTTTATGAGCTATGCCCACTCAATGCTAAAACCACGTGGGTTAACGCCGTGATCGCAGGGACCATAATTTCACGAAGTGGGTTGAAACGGATTCCCGTTAGGGGCTGCAAAACCAGGTCGGGTAATATGAGCAATCCCAGTAAAATAAGGAAACCGTAAGGTTCAATGCGTGCGAATGCCTGGCTCCATGGTCTTGGCAAAAGGCCAACCATCACACGCCCCCCATCAAGAGGTGGGAGAGGTAACATGTTAAAGATGGCCAGAACAATGTTAAAGCGAATGGAGTTGATTAAAATTTCATTACCGAGCGTATCCGCGTTGACGTTGATATGGAGCAGCAAGGCGGATACCCAGGCGAGAAGAAAATTCATCCCTGGCCCTGCGGCTGCGACGGAAATCATGCCTAAGCGTTTGGGAGTTAAAGAATGAAAATTTACAGGCACGGGTTTCGCATACCCAAACAAAAAAGGCGTTCCCGAAAGCAGCATGAAGCCGGGTAATAGGAGGGTGCCGAAAGGATCAATGTGCTTAAATGGGTTTAAGGTCACGCGCCCCAACCGTGTGGCGGTTTGGTCACCAAATAACCGCGCAACGAAACCATGGGCGGCTTCATGAAAAGTAATGGCCAGCATCAAGGCAATTAAAAAAGCAATTGTTTCCAGGCCGGTTTGTGATGACATTTTATGCTTGACCTCTTTGTCTTTGGTTATGCCCGAAGACCATACCCTTCCAGGCGAAGGTTTTGGTCGAGAAGCTTTAAGGTTTCCTCCTCAGACCCAAAAGTTTTTGGGGAAGAGGATGAGGGGAGGCTTCGGCTGAGGCGATCCATCGCGTCATTTTTCAAGGGGGGTGTTTGAGCTGCAACATCAATCATCTCTTCCAGACGCCTTCATGGTTAAGCAGTCACTGACTAAAAATCCGGTAAAACCAATATGGCCGCGGATGACGCTGTCAATAACCAGCGGGGACTGGGTGGCTGGCGTGACAGGATCAATGGCGCTATAAACAATATGTGCCGTCATGGCCCAGGGAAGGATATCGGTCTGTCGTTTAAAGTATTGGCAGACTTGACGAAAGGCCTCAAAGTCAGAAGCCGCAAGATCTTCAAGCGATGTGGAGACAACAGGCAATTTTTCATGACTGTCAACGGTTGCCTGCCCATGGCCTGGAATGTGTTTCATGATGGGGATGGTTCCAGCTTCGTGAAAACCTTTAATGGCTTGCAAGGCCAATGTTGCCACAACATCTGGATGATGGCTGAAGGCACGGTCCCCAATGATTGGGTGGGTGAGCTGGTGTATAACATCGACCACAGGCGCACAATTTACGCTGATGCCAAGGGCGTGTAATTCTCGTCCAATAAGCCAGGCATTGGCGCGAGTACACCAGCTTGCTTTTTCAGGATCTTCTTCTGCCATGATGCCAAAAGTTCCTGCAGGGGGGGCTGCCCGCCAATAGGGCGGCGTCAGTCGTGCAATACGGCCGCCTTCCTGGTCAATTAAAATGGGTGCATCTGGGCGGCCTACGGTTTGGCGTAAGTCGTGGGTCAGCTGTTGAATTTGCGTAACCGTTTCACAATTACGGGCAAAAAGAATGAACCCCAAAGGGTTTGTCCGCTGGAAAAAAGATTTCTCTTCCGGGAGAAGCTGGGTTGTTTGGCAACCAAAAATAACAGCCTTTGGGTTAGACATTGTTCGTTTCCCTATTCACTAGCAGGCGCAACAACCAGGCATCCGATTTTTTCTGACCGTAGTTTTTTACAAAATTTAGCGGCGGCATGATGATGGGGAAAGGATCCAACGACCAGGCGATAAGTAAATCCCCGGGCTGGGCCGAGGTTAACCTTCTGGATGTTCCAGCGCTTGTCCTCAAAGATAGGTCCGTGATGCATACGCAAGCGTTTTATTTCTTGCTCAGCCATGGGTCGGGACGGCAAGGATGCAATTTGAACCTTATGTTTTCCCGGATCAAGCGGCATAAGTTTCAGAGGTTTCCCTGCCTCCTTTTTAATGGGTCGCCTCAGGGGTGTCTCCGCTTCCCTGGCAATCAACTCATTAAGCTCATGATGTCCGTCGCTGGGGATTACGTCATCCCCTTCTTCTTCATCCAGGGCAGGTTTGATGCCTTCAACGGCTGAAAGCTTTGGAGCCGTCAGATTTCCTGGTTCAGGGGAAGGGGCCAAAGAAGGCAGCGGGGCAGGGGGCATAGGGGGGGGAGAACCATAGAGGTTTTGCCCATGGTTCATGCCTTGGTTTGTCCCGTGGGGGGATGGTAAGGGGGGCGGTCCATAAGCAGCCTGATTGGGTGAGGGGTGTTGTTGTGGATGCGGATAAGGAGCTTGCGCTTGAAAAGGCGGGTAAGGTTGCGCTCCCTGCTGAAACGGGGGTTGTTGCTGCCCTCCTTGTGGCAGGGCCGAAGCAGGATAGCCTTGCCCTTGGGAAGGATTTTGAGGGTACCCTTGAGGGTAGGGATAAGGCTGTTGCTGAGGCGGCGCCATGGGTTGTTCAGGAGGCGGCAATAACCGCTCTATGGGTTGAGGGGTGTTGTTTTGGCTTAATCGGCCATAGACCAATTTGTCTTGATGGGGAATCATCATCCCACCTGGGTTTTCCGGACGCACTTTAAAAGGAGTGGTGTCTGCTGGAATGATCAGAGGGGCGCTGGTATTTTCGCTTGAAGCCCACTGGAACAAAAACCATAAGAGGGTACTGGCA
>JAJONN010000084.1 GCA_021323455.1 Alphaproteobacteria bacterium
TGCCAAAATTTGAACCTCGATGTGGCGGGGGCGGCGTAAATACCGTTCCATATAAACCTGGTCATTGCCAAAATTGGCTTTGGCTTCCGCGCGTGCCAAGCGCAAGGCTTGGGGCAATTCTTCCGCCGTATTGGCAACTTTCATTCCTTTGCCGCCCCCACCGCTGGTGGCCTTGATGAGCAAAGGGTAGCCAATGGTTTTTCCAAGCTCAATGGCTTCCTCATCCGTGTCCACGCCCCCGTCGGATCCGGGAACAACGGGAATGCCAAGGGCAATCATGGTCTTTTTGGCCGTGATCTTGTCACCCATGAGGGTGATATGCTCTGGCGTGGGGCCGATAAACGTCATGCCGTGTTCTTCCACCATGCCGGCAAAAGCTGCATTTTCGGATAAGAACCCGACTCCAGGATGGATGGCGCTCGCCCCTGTAATGTCAGCAGCGCTTATAAGGGCCGGCATTTTCAGGTAACTGTCCCGTCCGGAAGGCGGCCCGATACAAACACTTTCATCGGCCAGGCGGACGTGCATGGAGGTGGCGTCCGCCGTGGAGTGGACCGCCACAGTCTTGATGCCCATTTCCCGACAGGCCCGTTGGATGCGCAAGGCAATTTCCCCCCGGTTGGCAATCAAGATCTTGTCAAAAAGCTTTTGCCTGGTTGGGACAGGAAGGGGCACAAGGGATATGGCAGGTGTCATCGGCATAGGGTTATTCAATGACCATCAAGGGTTCGCCAAATTCAACAGGGGTCCCGTCCTTGGCAAGTATTTGAATCACTTTGCCAGCCTGGGCAGCTTTAATGGGGTTCATCACTTTCATGGCCTCAATAATCAAGAGCGTCTGGCCAACGGCAACCATATCCCCAACTTTCACAAAAGGCGCAGCGCCTGGTTCAGGACAGAGATAAGCTGTCCCAACCATTGGTGATTTGACGGTTCCGGGATGGTTGCTTAATGGTAAGGGAGAAGGCGATGTGGCGCTTTCCGCTACTGAGGCAGCAGGCGCTGCTATCATAGGGGAGGATTCAGCAGGGGCGATAACGGTTGCGGCTTGCAGGCTGCCGCCCCGGGAAACCCGTATACGACGGCCGTCATCTTCATATTCAATTTCTGTTAATTTGGTATCGACAAGAATTTCAGCGAGTTGACGAATGGCATCCCCGTCAATCTTGAACTTTGCAGCCATAGAGAATAAAACCCTTTATTCTATTATTCGTTGATCACTTCTACGGTTAAGATATATCGGTTTGCAGCGTAACCTGCAACCTTTTCCGTGCAAGTTGAGGCTAAATACAGGACAACAGGCCCTTGGGTACCGGAAACAGACTGCTTTCCGGCGATTTTATGCCACAGGCTTAAGGCCAATTTTCGGGATAAACGACCTTGAAAAATTTTTTCATGTATCCTAAAAGTAGCATTGTTTATTCATATTTTAGTTAATTTTATCATAAATTATGGAGCGTTATTAAGAATAAACAAGCTCAGGTACCGGAAAAATAAAGCGTCTATCAATTTATTTATGAAGGAGTCGATCATGAAAAAAACCATCTTGTATTTATCATTAGTTTCAAGTTTAGCTGTTCTCCCTACAGTGACCATGGAGAATGACGAAAATAGGAATGGGACGGAAGGTCAGAGAAATCTTGCAGGCCAGAACCCTTTAGGAAAAAATGAAATAATTGCCCAACTCGAAAGCGATTTAGTGAGGATGGCCCAAGTAAAAGCTCAGCAAGAAGAGGATATCGCAGCTTTGAGGAGAGAATTAGCGGCAAGAAATGAAAGAGCAAGGGAGGAAAGGGTAAGGATTCTGTCGCCCCATCAACAAATACTTCTGCCTCAACGGGAGCAAGGGAAAATAGGAGACCAAGCTTGGAACGCATTAGGGGGAGATAATTTAAGCCTTGCTGCTGCACTTTTGGGAAGCATCCAAGGATATCCTGGGCAGAATGTGGAAATTTCTTACTTGGGTGCAAACAATTTTAAATTGCGTGTTAACGATAAAGAGCAAAATTATCCCTATAAATTTTAAAATAGGCTGATATTATCTATTATCCCTACTCTCACTTGGAGTGTAGAGTAGGGATGATTCATGATCTAGGAGTTATTCTACCTTTTTAAAAATGATAGACTATCCCAACTTTGATAGTATGTTCAGTAACGCCAATCTTCAGTTTACCATTTTCTCGATACATGTGATTTATCGGGAAAGTTGTTGTTTTTTGCGTTATGTCTTTTTTAGGCATAAAAGAATAAGAAAAACGAAATGATAGAGTTTGTACCACATTTGAGAAAGCCTCAACGCCTACTTCTGTAAATAAGTGGAGTGACTGTTTTGAAAAAAGAGCAGGAATTTTATCTGCCTTTTCAAATAAACCATACTCAAATCGGGTTATTTTAACTCCCCCTCCCCCATAGATTATTGTATGCGGACTAATCAAATATCCAAAACGCGATAGAATTGCTATGCTGGGATTTTTACGGCCTAACATAAAGATAAAACCAGTATCCTCAGCAACTTTTTTTGTCGAGCGTTTTGTCAAATCAATTTTTCCTTCTAGCCCTCCATAAAAGCATCCGTCAAAGACTTTCCCCCACCCCCCAAAAAATTCAGCTGTGGGCAATCCGCTTCCGGCAGTTGAGCTATTCATGTCTGCTTTGGGATTCGCTGGGTTTTGCTTGGCATCAAAACTGGTGTTTTGATTCAGGTAGCCTACACTGGCCCCTGCATAAAACCCATCAAATTTTGCTTGAGCTGCCTCCTCGGAAGCAAGAAGGCTCCCCACGATGAGACCCATGATTTTGCCTGTGTTCATAATTTTCTCTCCCTCATTTTAGTAATTTTTTAAATTCAACGTTATGGAAATCGTGATGAACCCCATTGTTCACAAACGCCTTTTCTGAAAAGGTCGTCTATTCTATAGGAAGATGTTGTTGAATTGTCAAATTTTTGGATTGCCCATCCTGAATTGCCCATGTTGGGTAGGGTGCGCCATTGATTTTATCTCCAAGTGGCAGGAAACGTGGGGGTTATTGTCCTACTCCCCTTGCGGGAGAAGCTTTTATAAGTTGCGACATCGGCACGAAAGGCAGCGCGTAAGGGTATAGATTTTGGTTGACTGTTCATGATATTTTCGTATTCTGTAACCCATAATGGATTTTGCTATTGTTTTAACCGGGCCTGTAGTTCAGTTGGTTAGAACGCACCGCTCATAACGGTGTTGTCGTAGGTTCGAGTCCTACCGGGCCCACCATTTTTCAGCAAGGGAGAACCTCATGACATCTATTGACCAGAAACTGGCATCCTTAAGCATCAACCTGCCAACACCATCCCAAGCTGTAGCCAACTATGTTCCATACGCGGTTGTGGAAAATATGGTGGTCATTTCAGGACAATTGCCGATGAAAGACGGAGAAGTAGCCTTTAAAGGGAAAGTTGGGCAAGATTTGTCTCTGGAAGAAGGTCAGGCCGCGGCGCGCCAATGCGCCATTAACATCTTGGCGCACCTCAAGGTTGCGTGTGGCGGCGACCTTGGCCGCGTCAAGCGGTGCGTGCGGCTGGGAGGATTTGTCAATTGTGGCCCCGATTATACCGACCAGCCAAAAGTTATCAACGGCGCTTCTGATTTAATGGTTGACGTGTTTGGTGATTCTGGCCGTCATGCCCGCGCGGCTGTTGGCGTGAACGCCCTTCCTCTAGGGGCCGCTGTCGAAGTTGAGGCCACGTTCTTAATAATAGAGCCTTAAAAATCAATACATTACGTCATTGCGAGACCGCGAGCGCATAAGCGCTTGGCGGTCGTAGCAATCTTTGCGTCTTTATCCCATTGAGAATTGCCGCCTCGCTTCGCTCCTTCTCATGACGGCCACGTCGCACTATACACGCCACACACTTGCGGCTCCGCAATTGGATGACAGTAAATAACGCCAAAGCAAAGTATTTCTTAAAAAACGTAACATTTTGATATCTTGGAAAATTTTTATCTTCATAATCTTTTTACCCCTTGTCTGGTATAAAAAATAATGTTGTCATAATACAAATGGTTGCATAAGGACTCATTTTATCTTTTGGTAAGGGGCATTGTCTTGAAAAATTCTTGTCTTTATTCTGCTTTAGTCGCAGCTATTAATATTACGGTCGCCCAAGCAGAGCGCGCGCCGCCTGAAAATAACCGTGAAAAATGTTACGGGGTAGCCAAAGCTGGGGACAATGAATGTGCTGGGACAAGCAGCGATGGGGAAAAACACAGTTGCCCAGGCTGGTCAGAAAAAGACAACGATCCTTACGCGTGGTCTTACGTCCTGAAAGGGGAGTGTTTAAAAAAGGGGGGGGCTTTTAGTCCGCCGCCTCTTCTGCCCAAAAAATTAGAACAGGAGCCATAAGCCATGCTATTTACTGGCTCTTTCCCCAGACAAGCATCTGCCGGCATTGGCTTGCGCCGTGCTCATTATTCAGCGTTCCTGGAAGCAAAGCAACCCGTTGCCTGGCTGGAAGTCCATGCAGAAAATTTTCTAAACTTTGAGACGCCTGCTTACAAAATTCTGGAACGGCTCCGGGAAGACTACCCGATCAGCTTGCATGCCGTCAATTTATCCCTAGGCTCAAGTGATGGCATTGATGAAGATCATGTGAAGCGGGTTAAGGCGCTTATTGACCGTATCAACCCTTTCCTGGTGTCCGATCATTTATCCTGGGGACGTATTGATGGATACTACCTGAACGATTTGGTGCCCATTCCCTATACCCAGGAAGCCTTAACTCTCTTTGCGGCAACCATCTCTCGTATCCAAGACATTTTTGAGCGGCCGCTCTTGGTTGAAAATCCCTCTTCTTACTTGCAATATGAGGCAAGCGTCATGGAAGAAGCTGACTTTCTGGCCACGCTCACGCATCGTACAGGAGCAGGTATTTTGCTAGATATTAACAATATCTATGTATCCTGTTACAACCATGGGTGGAACGCTCAGAGTTACTTGAAGGCCATTCCGGCTGCCAAGGTTAAGGAGATTCACCTGGGAGGACATACACTTCAGGGCCTTGTGCGCATTGATGACCATGGTTCCGCTGTTTGTGAGGGTGTGTGGCATTTGTACCAGAAGGCAATTGATATATTCGGTCCCATTCCCACGTTAATTGAGTGGGATACAAACCTTCCAGAACTGGAAGTTTTAAGGGCAGAGGCTGAAAAAGCCCAAACCATGCTGGATAGCGTCCGTATCCCTTCAAATACAATGAGGAAGGAACGCCATGTCAGCTTTGGCTAAGATACAGCGTGACTTTTGCCAGTTTATTCTTGGGCATGGTTCTCAGAATTTCTTGCAGCACGTGAAACCCGCGAACTTGTCCAAAGAAGCGGCTTTGAGCATTTACCATCATAATATTCTTTCAGCCCATTTTCGATCTCTGTCAAATGACTACCCCTTGGTTTTTGCCATCATGGGAGAATCATCAGCCCGTGCAATGGTTCATGCCTACGTGGAAACCAGCCTTCCCTGTACAGGTAGCCTGGAGGAATGGGGGGGAGGGCTTGCCAGCTTTATCCAACGCTACGAACCAGCGGTTGCCTGGCCGTATTTGGGGGACATTGCCCAGTATGAATGGGCCAAACACATCGCTTATGGCGCAGCGGAAGATCCCGTGTTGGCGCCTTCAGGCATGTCCCAACTCATTGCCCTAGACCAAGAAGGACCGAATTTTCGGTTTCAAAAATCGTGCCAATTACTGGCTTTTTCCCATCCTCTGGAGCAGATCATCCCGATTTGCCAGCAAGGCGAAAATCCCCTTCCTTCTGAAATGCAAGGCTCCTCCTATGCGTTGATCTTTAAGCATGAAGGCGTCATCAAGGTTCATTGGCTGGCCCCCTCTTTGTTTGTCTTTGTGAACCGGTTAAAAGAAGGGCAGGGCATGGAAGTCGCCTATGCAGCAGCCCAGGTGCTTGATCCCCGCTTTGACGCTCAGGAAGCATTTCGTTTCTTGTTATTGCACCCGGTTTTACATGCATAGGGAGATCGTCAAATGCCTTGCATCATTCCGAACTTCAACCGATTTTTTGAGCGTCTTGACTATTATGGATGGCCCCTTCTTCTCTTAGGGATCCGGTTCTGGATGGCGTATGTTTTTTGGCGCTCTGGACGGATCAAGCTCAAGCATTGGGACTCGACCCTCAGCTTGTTTCAATTTGAATACAAGATCTGTCCCCTTTTACTCGTTGCGGGTTTCATGGCGCGTCTTGCGACCATTCCCTTGTTGGTTATAACAGCCGTTATCCAGCTGACTTATGTCAGCCATCATGACCATCTTTACTGGGGCTTTTTGCTTGGCGTTATCCTCTTGAAAGGGGCAGGCCCCCTTTCCCTGGATGCTTTATGGTGTAAATGGCCATAAGGGTTGGGTACCGCAACCATCATTTTGCTAAAAAGATTGGTTCTGCCGTATCTATAATAGATGCGGCAGAACCGTAACCTTAATCTATCCAGAAACTTCCGGTTCTACTGAAGGTGTTAATCCCAGAGAGACTTAAGTTGTTTTAGGCGTTCTTTTGTGATGACGCAAGCAGCTGCTCCAACTGCGAAAGATTCTGGCTCAAGAAATTGACTACCAAGTATAATAGTATAAATCTCTTGTACATCCCTCTTAAGAAGTGCATCCATTAAATCACCTGGCTTTGGAGAGTGCATACCACCGCTTTTAAAAACACTCTGCATTGCGTGTAGGGTTTTAACAAAACCTACGTTCACAACATATTTCCTTTCTTCAAGAAGAGTTTCGAGGGCATGGGGAAGTCCATATTGGAACATGCTATCAGAAAGATTCATAGCTTCTTGAGGAACCACGCCAGAAACATCCACTGGCCCATAACTTGTTTGAATGGAACCACTCTTTGACAACAGGGTACGTACCTCATCTACGCTAAGAGTACCTCCTCCTCTCATGTCATGATCAGCTGCGTGAAGGGGGCCACTGACTGGTAAGGCACGTGCCTCACCCACCCCTGGAGCGAGGAGGGGAACGGCAGGCGAATCTAGCTGTAGGGTCACCACGCCCCCCCATCCCTGTTTCCTAAATATGGCAAGATAGTTAGTGAAGCGGTCGAGAATCCCTAATCTGGTTAGCTCTCTCCTTGTTACTGCTGTTATTTGCGCGTCAGCATGTCCTGGAGGGACCATAAATGTCTGGAATGGTCCCGCCAAGAGTTTTTCCCGCAGGTTAACAAGCTCCTCTCCAAGCCTATTGTTTCCTGGCATATCGGGCTTGCGCGTCGTACCTTTTTTACCATTTCCCCAGTAGGCGTCGTTTGGACCGGCATCCTCTACCAGATGGAATCCTGCTGTAGCGAGCAACAAGGCTGTAAGTTCAGAGTGCGTTTAACAAGACCATTGTTCGTTTTGGCTATATTAAAAACCCCCTTAGGGTTACCTACGGCTATAGCCTCGATAGCGTCGGCAATGTCTTCCCGGTCAGAGAGAATAAATTTATTGCCTTGAAACCCATGTTCACTTGTGTTCCAGATACGTGTACCTTGTTGGAAGGGAGCCCCATAAAAGTTAGTCAATTCATAAAAAGCCTCACCACGTTCGTAAAACTTTATGACATCGCTTGCTCGTACCTCTGATAAGCCATCCTTTTCATCATGTTCCATTGCATACCCCGAAAGAGTAAGGGGGCCCAATCCAACAAACGCCATGACAGCGCTAATAATAAAGCTGTTTTTCATCAAAAAACTCCTTTGTATTTTTCAGATTTTCTCTTTAAGCAGGAAAAAGTTACAAAAATATCTAAATTTAATTTTTCAATAAAATATGTCAGAATGATATTATTATTTTCAAGTAAAAAATTAATTTCACAATATTTTTTATAGTAAAAAACTCTATAAATTAAGTAAAAAATTTTTTAAATAAAATTTTAAAATTTAGATAACTTTGTGAGTCCCCACGAAACGATCCCGTTGTAATAAGAGAGACATCATTTGAGGTTTTATTTTCGACAATGACCTTCCAGTGTTGTTGCGAGGGCAAAGGCCAAAATGTTAAAGTGATCAGAAGGAGTGGGGATGGATACCAGAAAAATTGTGGGGCTTATTGCGTGTGATCCGAGAGGCATTATTGGCAACAAGGGGATTTGCCCTTGGTCTTATCCTGAAGAATTAGAGCATTTTCGTAGGACAACCTTTCAAAGAACTATGATTATGGGGCGCAAAACTTTTGAGTCAATCCCCCCGGCTACGTTGAAGGACCGCTTCAATATTGTTTTTTCAAAAAAATACAAAAGCCCGTTTTGGGTGAGTGAAACAGTTGTTTTTGTTTCCTCTTTGAAAGATTTTTTGGAGCTAACCGATATACCTGACCACAAAGAAATGTTTCTGATCGGGGGTGCCCAGATTGCAGGCCTCTTCTTTTCAGCAGGTCTTGTGAGCGAGATGCTGTTGACCCGCATCCATAAACCTTATGAAGGAGACACGATTTTCCCTTTGGGCCTTTTAGAAGGCTGGGGAGAAACAATCCTCAAAAAAGAGGAGAGCTTTACAATTTATCACTATACCAAGCCAGAGAAGATTTATGAAAATTAACGCTCTCAAAACGCATTTGATTAAACCGGGGGAAGCGATTACGGACATTCTGGACCAGCATATTCCCCCCTTGTCAGAAGGGGTGATCATTGCGGTTACTTCAAAAATTTTGAGCCTGTGCCAAGGGCGCATTGTTGCGAAAAGTTCTGTGCAAAGTAAATATGCCCTCATTAAAAAGGAAGCGGACGCTTATTTAAAGGAAGAGGACAGCCTTTATGGCACCCATCTTACGATCAAATACAATATCCTGATTCCATCGGCTGGCATAGATGAATCAAACGGAAATGACATGTATATCCTTTATCCTGAGAACATTCAAGAAACGGCAATGGTCATTTGGCAGCATTTACGCGAGAAACATCAAGTGAACCAATTAGGCGTCATCGTAACAGATAGCCATACCACTCCTTTGCGCCAGGGGGTCACCGGCATTGCGCTGGGGTGGTGTGGCTTTGAACCTTTGTATAGTTATGTTGGTAAGGCAGATATTTTTAACCGTTCCCTCAAGGTCACTCAGATTAATATCCTAGATGCGCTTGCCGCGTCGGCGGTTTTTGTGATGGGAGAGGGGGCAGAGCAAACACCCATCGCTCTTATTGAGGAGATACCTAAAGTTCGGTTCTTATCCCGCCCTCCCAGCCCAGAAGAAGAGCGCAAGATTCAAATTTCTTTGGAAGAAGATATTTACGCCCCTCTTTTGAAGAAGGCTAACTGGATTTGGCACTCAAGATATGAAAAGCCATAAGATCAGGAGAATTTAAGCTTTTTTCTGTTGTTTTCCATCTTTTGGTTTCTCTTCTTTTTCATGGCCATTATTATTACTGGAAAAGAGGTACTTGCCAATGAGCGCTTCAAAGCTGACAGAGGATTGTGTGTAAGTAATGGCTTCGCCCGGTGCCAGGAGTTTCTCGTTGCCTCCGGGAACAAGCGCTATGTATTTTCCGCCCATTAAGCTTTCGCTGGTGATTTCAGCAACTGTGTCAACGGGAAGAGTTAAGCCATCACGGACCGTAAAGACAACTTCGGCAAGATACGTTTTAGGGTCAATATCAATGCTGACCACACTGCCCACTTTGACGCCGCTAACGCGCGTATCATTGCCAACAGCAAGCCCATCAATGCGGTCAAACTTTGCGACAAGCGGGTAGCCTGTGGAGGTTCCTCCCTTGCTGGCGGTATAGGCGAATACCAAAAAAAAGGAAGCAATGGTTAAAACGATAGCCCCCATGACGGCTTCGACCATACTGACACGCATTATTTTATTTACCTTTCTATCGTGAAGCTTCATTCCAGGTGGCTACGCAGCATCCAGGCTGCTTTTGAGTGGGCTTCCATCCTCATGGTTATCATGTCGGCGGTTACCGTATCACTGTTCGCTTCTGCAACGTCAAATACTTCCTTTAAACGACGGACGATTAGTTCATTGTCAAGAACCAGCTGACGCAGCATATCAGAAGCATCATAAATATGGTGCGTTTCTTCCTTAACAGCAGAAAGGCCCGAGAATTCAGCGAAAGAACCCGGTGCCCAATGACCGAGCGCCCGAATCCGCTCTGCAAGTGTATCCCCTCCTTCAATTAAGTCCTCGTAGAGTTCTTTAAAGAGGTTATGGAGGGAGTAGAAATGAGGGCCGGTAACATTCCAGTGGAAACCATGGGTCTTCGCATAGAGCATAAACGTATCTGCCAATACACGGCTTAACGCATCAGTGATCACCTTACGGTCTTTCTTTTGCAACCCTATATCCATAATCATCCCTGGTTTCCCCTCACCCTAATGCCGTGCGCAACCGGTCTACTTAGTATACAAAATGAGGAATTAACAAGGAGTTAAGGAAGAAAATCCCTTGCACATTTTTACCTGGTTATAACCAAATTGGCTTTATGGCCTTTAAATTTACCAGTTGTTTTCTGTAGATTCTTTTAAACAAATTGGCATAGATTACCTTATACCCATGAGCTAATGAAAAATCAAGGCTTTGGTTCATGAGGGGTAGGACGTATGTCGGCAGAAATATAAACATGGCAGTGCAGGGCCGTGGCCCCCACCCATGAGCGTAAGCCCAGGGGTGAGGAGCATACCCGAAATATCTTGCTCAAGAGCAGCCGCTTGTGGCGCCACAGGTGTTGCACTTTAAGCAGGTCCCATTACGAACCATCGTAAAGTTGCCACACTCGCCACAGGCATCCCCTTCATATCCCTGCAGCCGCGCGCGGCGTGCGCTATCTACTGCCGTTGGCTTTCGGCTCGCCCTGGCAAATCCGTCTGTGCCTGTTGCAGCCAAGACCGTTGCCCCTTCAGCTCGTAAAGGGAGAACATAAAGGTTGCTGGGGCGCATCTCCACTTCTTCATGTGCCATTCCAGCATGGACGGCTTCATCATGACTTGCTGCCATGGTTTCGGTTTCTTCATGAGCGGTCAAAGGATAATTTGTCGTTTCCCCGATGGTATCAGGGCGCAAGTCCATATCCCCGATTTGAACATGGGCCAGGTCATGGCGCCCCATATAAGTAATCGCGAGTTCCCGGAAGATGTAATCTAGGATGGAGGTTGCCATCTTGATCGTTTGGTTGCCTTCCACCATGCCGGAGGGGTCAAAGCGGGTAAAGGTGAAGGCTTCTACATATTCTTCCAACGGAACGCCATATTGCAAGCCAATGGAAATTGCCATGGCGAAGTTATGCATCAAAGACCGGAAGGAAGCCCCTTCCTTATGCATATCAATAAAGATTTCCCCAATGGACCCGTCGTCATATTCGCCCGTGCGCAAGTAAATTTTATGTCCGCCGACGGACGCTTTTTGGGTATACCCTTTACGGCGGTTCGGTAGCTTAGTTCTTTGGGAGATAGGGTTCGCTCTATCAACAAAGCGTTCGACAACCCGTTCTGCGATAACCCTGGTTTTTTCCAGCGTTGGTAAAGTGGCCAGTTCTTCTGCTTCCCCTTCCTCAAATAAGAGAATTAAGCGCTTGGGAGAGCTTGGACCCATCGCGGTAAAGCGCATTGGCTTTCAGGCAAAGCCGCCAAGAGGTTAAATAGGCTTGGTTGCAATCTTCAATGGATGCGCTGTTTGGCATATTGATGGTTTTTGAGATGGCCCCTGAAATAAACGGCTGGACAGCGGCCATCATCTGAATATGGCTGTCAATGGACAAGAACCGTTTTCCCAGCCTTCCGCAAGGGTTAGCGCAATCAAAAACAGGCAGATGTTCTTCTCTCAAATGAGGCGCGCCAATGAGGCGCGCCCTCGACGGTCATCGCGCCACAGCAATACGTGTTGGCCTCTTCAATTTGTGTTTTGGTAAAGCCAAGGGCTGTTAACATATCAAAGGTGAGGTCATTCAATTGTTCATCAGAAAAACCCAGTGTTGTTTTGCAGAACTCTTCCCCAAGGGCATATTTGTTAAAGGCGAACTTAATATCAAAAGCGCTGGTGAGGCCATCTTTGAGTTTGGCTAAAATATCATCTGTAAACCCCTTGGATTTCAGGCTTTCAAAGCTGATGCCGGGGGCATTTTCTAAAGTACCATGCCCAATGGCGTATTGGACAATGTCGTCAATTTGAGCAGGCGTGTAGCCCAAGATATGCAAGGCCCTGGGAACCATCTGATTGACGATTTTAAAATACCCGCCGCCGGCCAGTTTCTTGAATTTGACAGTGGCAAAGTCAGGTTCAACGCCGGTGGTATCGCAATCCATGACAAGGCCAATCGTCCCTGTAGGCGCAATAACCGTTGTTTGGGCGTTGCGATAGCCATATTTTTCACCCAGTTTAACGGCTTCATCCCATGCCTTTTTGGCGGCATCTGCGAGGCCGCTTAAGGGGCAATCCTGCCCATTTAAGGGAACGGGGAGGATGGAAAGTCCTTCATATCCTTTTGTGTCACCATAGGCGGCACGGCGATGGTTACGCATCACCCGTAACATGGCGTCTTTGTTAGCGGCATACCCTGGAAAGGCTCCCAGCTCTTTGGCTATTTTTGCAGAAGTTGCATAAGACACGCCCGTCAGGACAGCAGCCAAGGCCCCTGCAATAGAGCGCCCTTCTTTGCTGTCGTAAGGGATGCCAAGCGCCATGAGCAATCCGCCAAGGTTTGCATAACCCAGCCCAATGGTGCGGAATTCATAAGTCCGAAGGGCGATCTCGCGGGAAGGGAATTGGGCCATCATATTCGAGATTTCATGGGTGATTGTCCACAAGGCGATGGCGTGTTCATAGGCTTCAATATTGAAACTTTCCCCCTTGCAGAAAGTAACCAGGTTCAAGGATGCCAGGTTACAGGCCGTGTCATCCAGGAACATATATTCAGAACATGGGTTCGCTGCCGTGATCCGGCCACTGGCAGGGCATGTGTGCCATTCATTGATAGTTGTGTCAAATTGAATGCCAGGGTCGGCACACGCCCAGGCCGCAAAGGAAATTTTATCCCATAAATCTTTGGCGCGAACGGTG
>JAJONN010000014.1 GCA_021323455.1 Alphaproteobacteria bacterium
GCATCTTCACATGAGCTTGCAAGCCGGGGACGATATGATCTTAAAGCGCATGAAGCGTCGGCATTCCCGCAATGACGCCATTGCTTTTTGTGAAAAAGCACGGCTGTTGCGCCCGGATGTTGTCTTTGGCGCTGACTTGATTGCCGGCTTCCCAACAGAAACTGAGGACATGTTTGACAATACATTGCGCAGCATCGACGACTGCGGCCTCACGTATTTACATGTCTTCCCCTACTCTTCCCGTCCAGGGACGCCCGCCAGCCGGATGCCGCAACTTCCTGGCCCGGTGGTTAAGAAGCGGGCGGCAGTTTTACGCCAAAAGGGAGAAGAAGCCTTGCACAAATTTTACCAATCCTGCGTTGGGCAGGAAGTTCGCTTTTTGGTTGAATCTGCACAAAAAACCCCTGAAGGAGTAACCGTTCACGGCAAAACAGACCACTTTGCTCCGATTCACCTTGAAACCCCTGTAGAATGTGCCATAGGATCAATCCTAAAGGCACACATTGTTGAAACAACGGCTGACGGATTAAAGGGAAGAATAATTTGATGGATAAGGCAGAAGAGCCTGTTGAAGAAGAAGAAAATGGCGGGTGGTGGTCACGCCTGAAACAAGGGCTAAAGCGCTCTTCTGACCGTTTGGGCGATGGACTAAAGACCATTTTTGTGTCTCGAAAACTCGACCAGAAAACGCTGGACGAGTTAGAAGAGTTGCTCATCACCAGTGACCTAGGCGTTGAAACGGCAGCGCGGTTAACCGGGGAGCTTGCCAAACAACGGCTCAACCAGGATGTGACGCTGGAAGAAGTCAAAGCCTTTCTCGCAAACGCCATCGAGGTTATCCTGGATCCTGTTGCCCAACCCCTCCTCCCTGACCAAACTCGAAAGCCCCATGTTGTTTTGGTGGTAGGTGTGAATGGCGGTGGCAAAACGACAACCATGGGAAAGCTCGCCAGGCAATGGAAAAACCAGGGGTTGTCCGTGATGATGGCAGCAGGTGATACGTTTCGGGCAGCCGCTGTTGAACAACTCCAGGTTTGGGGACAACGGCTTGGTGTCCCCGTTGTTTCGGGGGCGTCAGGCGCTGATGCTGCGGGGCTGGCTTATGATGCGCTTCTCCAGGCCCAGCAAGCAGGTGCGGATGTTCTGCTGGTTGACACGGCAGGCCGCCTTCAAAACAAAGCCCACCTGATGGAAGAATTAAAAAAAATCCAGCGTGTCTTAACCAAGCTGGACGCAACAGCCCCGCAGAGTACGCTCTTGATCCTAGATGGGACAACGGGTCAAAATGCCCATAGCCAAGTGCAAACCTTTCAGGAAATGATCGGGCTAACCGGCCTGATCATCACGAAGCTTGACGGAACGGCACGCGGTGGCGTCGTTGTTTCTATCGCCCAAAAGTTTGGCTTGCCCATTCATGCCATCGGGGTCGGGGAATCCGCGGATGATCTTCGTCCCTTTACGGCCCGTGATTTTGCCCGTAACTTGTTAGGGTTAGAAAGTTAACATTGAAAAAGGTATTAAAGGAATTTTAAGATACGGGTAATGAGCCTGTTATTAAGGCAGAACGATATTCCAGCAGGTGGACATGTCAACGATGGATCATAGCACAGGACCCAATATGAACCTTTTTCCAGGGATTAAAGGCATTGTCGCCTATACAGATGCTTCAAAGGCCGTTAAGGCGATTGAAGATATTTATAACACCAACAGCGCGTTAATTCATGATGCCTTTAAACGGCTTCTGGAAGGAGAAGAAGCCCCAGAACCTTTATTGGCGGAAGCCACTTACCCTTATGTGGGCATTCAAGTCACGCCTAAGGATTTAAACCTCGATGCACAACTGTCCTATGGCGTTGTGGTAGAGGCCGGCATTTATGGGGGCACCGTAACCCGCCCTGACATCTTCAGGCGCTACTATCATGACCAAATCAGCCTGCTCATTGACCGTCACAAGGTTCCTGTTTATGTGGGCGCCAGCAATTGGCCCATCCCCCTACCCTTTGCCATGGACCATACGCCCGCACAGCTTGATCCACGCACGCTAGACATGGGGCAACTTTGGCAATTACAAACAGGGTTTGCCCTACCTGATTTAAGTCGTGTTAACGATGACATTGCAAATTGCACCTATCGCCCTGGGGCAAACGGAACGAAACCGGTTTCTATGTTTAGTGGGGAACGGGTTGACTATTCCTTGCACCGCCTGCACCACTATACGGGGACATCTCCCGACCATTTTCAAGGGTTTGTCTTGTTGACCAACTACCAACGTTATGTAGACGAGTTTGTCGCCTTTGGCATAAGCCAGCTAGAATCTTCCACAGAATATGAAGCGCTCGTTATCCCCGGTAATGCCCTATACGAACGAGGGAATACCGATGTGGCCTTGCCGAAAAGCCTTCCCCAAATGCCTGCTTATCACCTGAAGCGCAAGGACGGCATGGGGATTACCTTTATTAATATCGGCGTTGGCCCCACCAATGCCAAAACCATTACAGACCATCTGGCCGTTTTACGCCCCCATTGCTGGCTGATGCTGGGGCATTGCGCTGGCTTGCGCTCAACCCAAGCGCTCGGGGATTATGTCTTGGCCCATGGGTATGTGCGTGAAGATAATGTGTTGAACCAGGACTTGCCCACATGGATTCCTGTCCCTCCCATTGCGGAAGTCCAGGTGGCCTTGCAACAGGCTGTTAAAAATATTGCCCTTAAAAATGAGTCTTTAAAGACAGGAATGCGCACCGGAACCATCGTCACAACGGATAACCGGAATTGGGAACTGCGGTCAGATGAACTTTACGAGCGGTTCCGCCAAAGCCGCGCCGTCGCCCTGGATATGGAATCAGCGACAGTGGCTGCAAACGGCTTCCGGTTCCGTGTTCCTTATGGAACACTCCTGTGCGTATCCGACAAGCCCATTCACGGGGAAATCAAGCTGCGCGGCATGGCGAACCATTTCTATAACGAGCGGGTCAACCAGCATTTGCGCATTGGCCTTGAAGCCATCCGGTTGCTGCGCGCCCAAGGCGTGGACCAGCTTCACTCCCGGAAATTACGGGGCTTTGATGAACCCCCATTCCGGTGAGGGTCAGGGGCCACTTTTTCTAAATTTCTAAAAATATTCATGCTCTTAATAGAAATTTAAATATTCTTTCTTATCATTTAAATAAGAACAATACTGTTTTCAGGGTTTTGGGAGAGAAAATATGGTAAGCAAAAAATTACTATTGGTAGCTATAGGCTTGATGTGTACAGCAAACGGTTATGCGGCAGGATCACAAGAGCAACCGTCGCATAAAGCTGCTCCCCTTAAACTACCACCGCCGCCTCCTCTATCCCCTGCGCCGTTGCTAAACGCAAAGGAAGCGAGGTTGAATCAAGAAGCTAAATTTATTGCCGACCCACAAATAGCAGTAAGGAAAGAAGATATGGACTCCCTGTTACTTGCTAAGGCACAAATAGAGATGCTTAAAGAAGCAAATAGCAAGGCTGAAACATGCCATCATATGGCATCAGAGATAGCAGCACAAGGAGCTGCGGATTTTGCAGCGTTCAAAGAGATGATGAAAAATCCAGAAGAAAAATCAATATTTCCAGAGGGTGCCGAGTCAATATTTAACAGAAACCCCCATTTTTGCTCAGAAGCTATAGACCCTAGGAAAATGGATCGCGAGAGCTTTGTTTCTATGTTAAAAAATCAGAAACAGACGACAAAGACTATGCTGGCTGATATTTTAAATAAAATCCTGGATTGGAAAGATGTTGCTGAAATTCAGAAAAATAAAAATAAAATATCTGAAGATTTAAGAGCTTTATCTTCATTTTGTACAGGGCCTCTTAAAATGCTAGATATCGCAATAAATAACAGGAAAGAAGAGCTAGAAAAAGCTCGAAATAAGAGTCTCTTTGGCAAGTTTAAGAATAAGGTTACAGGAAGGCAAAATTAAAAAAGAGTCATGCCTTTCAAACAGGCCCTTACCAAAGCATAAAATGGACTGTTGCGCTTCAGGTTTCAACGTGATCGGTATTTCAGAAAAATCAAAAAACCTTACGGCTTAACCCGTTCTTGGTGGCACCCGTGCGTCACCGGAATTTTTTGAGGTTTTGGAGAGTTCCTTGAAACCCTTGCTGTGCTTGGTTGCGGGGGCTGGATTTGAACCAACGACCTTCAGGTTATGAGCCTGACGAGCTACCGGGCTGCTCTACCCCGCGATAGGTAGTATATTTGAAGCTATGCCTCAAATATCGTTTTAGATTATTAGTCTTTTCTAAGGCGTTATGCAAGAGAAATATGGGATCTGCGTTCATTTCTTTTGCGCGCCCTCTGGACGTCTTAAAAACAATATGTCAAAGTCAGAAAAATAGAAAGAGACCGACATTGACACACCCAAGACCAGAAGCAATTGAAATTGTGCGCTTTGACCAGGTCGGCCTCCAGTACCCTGGATGCCAGGTATTACAAAACTTAAATTTTTCTTTGAGAATTGGGTCTTTTCATTTTTTAACAGGCGTGAGCGGCGCTGGAAAAACATCCCTCCTGAAACTCATTTACCGGGGCATTCTTCCTACCCAAGGGGTGGTGAAAGTCTTTGGAAAGGATATTAGCCGACTCAGTGCTACAACCCTTCCTGTCTTCCGGCAGCGTATTGGGCTGGTCTTGCAGGACTGCCGCTTGTTACCCCACTTAAGCGTTGTTGACAATGTGGCCCTCGCCCTCACTATTACAGGGATCAAGCTCAGTCTTGCGCGCAGACAAGCCGTAGAGCTGCTCCAATGGGCTGGGTTAGGAAACCACTTAAAGAGCACCCCCCCAAACCTGTCAGACGGCCAGAAACAGCGCGTCGCCATCGCGCGCGCCGTCATTACGCGGCCTTTGATTCTGCTTGCCGATGAACCAACAGGCCATCTGGACCATGAAGCAGCGACACGCCTCGTGCATTTGTTCCAGGAGTTGAATAGAATAGGAACGACCATCCTTCTCGCAACCCACAGCCGCTCCCTCGTTGCAGAATTTCCTTATGGGGAACTTCACTTGTATCAAGGACAGCTTATTGCGAACCGTCAAAACCCCAACCAACAGAGCTACAATTATGCGTAACCAGCTGACACAAACGATTGATGATATTCCCATCGGCCAAGACGTCAGCAGCCGTTATGTGTGCTGGATTGTGGGGTTGATGGTGTTTTTGCTCAGCCTTGTCTTTGTGGGAGCAATATCGCTTTCCTCGTCATTAGGTCAATGGAACCTGGGAGGTGCTGGCCGCCTGACAATAGAACTGCCGTTGCACGGGGTCCAAAATCCAGCGTCCATGGTGGAAACAATTTTAATCACCCTACAAAAGACGGCCGGCGTCATGCGAGTTAAGCTTGTCGATAACCAGGAGGTCTTAAAATTGCTTCAGCCTTGGGTTGGACAAGTTGACCTCCTTCAAGACTTAACTCTCCCCGCTTTAATCGATGTGGATATAAGGCCGGAGACCGTGACAAAGGTCCCCGAAATAGCCGCCATGTTGCGCCACTTTTCGCCTGGCATCCGCATTGCAGAACACAGCCAGTGGCAGCACATGCTAGAAAAATTACGCCTTTCCCTCGAAGTGATGGCTTATCTATTCATCAGCCTTATTGGCGCAACAGTGATGGTCACCATTACCTTGATTACCCGCTCTTCTCTTGCCACCCATGCCAGCGTTATTGATGTACTGCGTTTGGTGGGCGCCAACAACAGCTATATTGCCCAAAAATTTCAAAGGCGCGCTTTTTGGCTGGCTTTAAAAGGAGGCCTATGGGGCATCATCGCTGCTTTGCCAACCCTCTTCTTTTTGAACTGGTTGAGCTTGCGCCTTGGGGTTTCTGAGGCCTTAAAACCAACGCTTAGCCTTACGCTTTTGGCTGCGATCTTGTCTTTGCCGTTTATTGTGGGCGGTATAAGCCTCATGACTGCCCGCCTTTCCGTCTTGAGAACCTTAGCGCGATTGGGGTGATGGGTTTGGGCCAATTTGTATCACGAATCTTAAAAGTAACCTTACTTCTCTTTCTGCTTTGGGTGGGGGGGCTAGCCCTTTTCTTTTCTTCTATCCCGCAGCACGTGACCGATGAACAAACAACAACGGAAGCAATCATTGTGCTGACGGGAGGGCGGGAACGGCTCAAAACAGGGTTTCAGCTTTTATGCGCCAGACACGCTAAGATGATTTTTATTTCAGGTGTCCATCCAGAAGAGACTTTAAAATCTTTGCTCAAAAGCCTCGAAAATTCAGGCGTATCTTGCGCTCTCAGCCGGGAACAACTGACTTCCTCTTCTTACCTGGGGTATACTGCAAAAAATACAAGGGGAAATGCACAAGAGATAGCCGCATGGATCAAGGAAAAGTCCATTACGTCGTTTCGGCTTGTCACGGCAGCTTACCATATGCCCCGCAGTTTAATGGAACTTAAGCACATCCTTCCCCACACAACCATTATTCCTCATCCCGTCTTCCCCTATGGTGATGGCCAAAGCCAGTGGTGGTGGAATGAGGGGGCTCTTTATATGGTTTTTTCTGAATATAATAAGTTTTTATGGGGTTTCTTGCGGGTATGTTTATCAGCTTAACCTTAATTTGGCGCTTGATTTAAGATATAGCCTAAATCATATAGGCTTGAGCCCTTCGGTTGATGTTACTTATTTTGATAGATTTTATGACGTAACCACTTTAACAAAGACGAGTTTATAAAATACTTATCAACTCTGCTCAAATCCAAATAGCCATAATATTGTAAAAGAGATACGTTAAGAAAATAAGGGTAATCACTCACCCCTGGGCGTCGGTGTTTCCATACTAAGTACTTCTCTGTCAGCTCAGATCCATAAGGAATTAAATACTTTCCCTTTGGGTCACGGTTATAAAGCACAGTTAGAATTGATTGATCATGTTGGTGCCACAAGAACTCTTTTAATTCAGGCTTGCTGCTCGGTCCGTCTATTAACAGGGAAGGATCCTTGGCATAAAATAGCCACTGCTCAATAAATGCTTGTGCTTCAGGAACGTTGCGTACGATTAAGAAGCCTGCCCATATTGGTAACCCTTTATAGCACTTATCATGATCGCAACCTAATTGAATAAAAACTTCTCTCTTTCCGGTTGCCTGGGGAAGCTTATATATAGGCTCTTCATAGTGCGCTAAAATAATAGGATATTGTTTGGCAAGGTCAATAAGGGGGGCAAGAGATCCTTTAATTAAACTTCCACAATCCGAGTAAATGATAATCGCGTTTTTTGGGGCTTTCTTCATGGTATCCAGAATGACCCAAGGTTTCCAAAGCCAGTAACCTGCCCCACGCTTCTCGTTCAATATTTGCTTGTTGTCCTCAATAAATTTTGGATCTAAAAGAGATCGTCGATAATTTACGATAACATCCACACCACGACCTAGGGCAGATTGGGCAAGGGCCAATTGATTTTGAAAAAATACTTCATGGCCATCAGCGTAGGAGACAAGGTAAACAGGATCGCGGCGCAGGGGAGAGGAAGGGTTGTAGTCAGGATTAGCACGTGCATCTATCGGTAAGGTTGATAAATCGGTAAGCAGAAGTAGCCTTTGTACTTTATAGAAAGAGAAGCTGGCAACCCCAAAAAAAACCAGAAGGACGAAAGCATACTTTTTAGGCATCTACATGGCCACCTTTAACAATCTTTGAGGGAACCCTATCAAAAATATCAGACAACGTCGAGAGGTAAGCAAGGTTTTGCTCCTGTTTCCTTTTTGATACATCCAGTAACGGAATCAGGAAGAAGGCTAATAAATTACTCAACAAGATGTATCTCAAATCCGAAGCCATGCTTAAGAAAAAGTACACGCCAAGCTGCATAAAGCTTAAAGCAACCATCATTTGATAACTAAACTTCATTTCAAGAGGGAGAGATTTCTGCCTTGATCTCTTTATTACCAAAAAGAAAATAATAAAAACCCAATAAAACCTCATGAATAAACTTGGAAAAACAATTAAGTAGGCTTTTAAAAAAGGAACCGTGAAGAAGGCAAAAGCTAAGGCCTTTGATTCATTGTCAAGGTAATAATAATAATCATTTATATTTTTGTTAATAAGCTTTAGCCAGATACTGAAGCGATGTTGGATATAAAAAACAGGGTGGGTGATAACAGCTCGTTTCCATGCGCCCCATAGTTTAGAAAGGTCTTCCGGTTTTTGAGTGCTTGTTAATGTAGGATGTTCATCATACATCAAGGCGTCTATATTTTGGGGGCTATAGAGTTTTTCCAGGCGCGCCATCGAGAAATAAGGCCATTCAGTAATATAGGCCGGGAAAAGAGGTTGGTGGGCGCGAACGCTGATACCTGCCAGGTCGTAAAGGCGGGCCATTTGCCACGAATGGCTTTGCTGGTGTGAAGGAACAAGGATTTTATCAATAATATGGGTGGTTCCCATCATACTGATGATCATACCAACCGATAAGAAGAGGGTTTTTTTTGAGAACCTGTGCTTGTCAAACAGAGAGGCAAACCAAAAGGCGCAAAAAGGCAAAAGGTAGAGCGCCTGGTATTTTACCCCCACCCCGTATAATAATAACATATAGGTAAGGCACTCTTGGAGAAGGGTTGGTTTTTTATGATTAAAACTACAATGAAATAAAATACTAATGGCGGCAAGAAAAGAAAAAGAAAACCCGACATCTTTCCATATCATACTTGAATAACATAAAAAAACAGGCCAAAGAGGGATTAAATAAAACCACCACCATGCCCTTGAGTGATGGCGAAACAAGGTAGAAGCAAAAAGACCAATGGCCCCCCAAAAAAAGAGGAGATGTAACCCAAGCATTAGCCCAGGCCCAGGAACCCATTGGAGAAAATGCGACCACACCCAACTCATTAAAGCCGGATGATGGTTGGTGAACACGCCGGCTTGGGCTTGTTGCAGTTGTGAATAACTATCCGCAGACAGCAACCCGGGCCAAAACAGCGCCAAATGCAAGAAAAACCCTAAAAAAGCCAGAGCCCAAGGCAGAGAAATCATTTTAGGAAATACGTTGTATTTCATACAGAATCTCGATCCTTAAAACCGCAACAGGTCATTTATGGCCGTCTTGGCGCGCGTCCTGGCGTCAACTTGCTTTACAATCACCGCACAAGCAAGCGCGGGTTGGGTGGGATCCATAACAGGAACCGTTCCCGGAACCACAACAGAATAAGGCGGGATATATCCATAGGTTATGTCACCAGTTTGGCGATTGATGATTTTTGTTGATCCGCCGATAAAGACACCCATGGAAATGACAGACCCTTCTGACACAATGGCCCCTTCAGCAATTTCACTGCGCGCCCCAATGAAGCAATTATCTTCAATGATCACAGGACTGGCTTGTAACGGCTCCAATACCCCCCCAATGCCAACGCCGCCGGAAATATGACAATTTTTCCCAATTTGGGCGCAAGACCCAACCGTTGACCAGGTGTCAATCATGGTCCCCGCCCCCACATAAGCGCCAACATTGACGAAGCTCGGCATCAAAACGACATTGGGGCCAATATAAGCGGAATGGCGCATAATGCTGCCAGGAACGGCGCGGAATCCAGCGGCCGCAAAGTCTTGAGCCGTCCACCCTGCGCCTTTCAAGGGAACCTTGTCAAACCAGGAGGCAGACAAGGGACTTCCGTCTATAAGCTCACAAGCTTTTAATCGAAAAGACAGGAGGATAGCCTTTTTGATCCATTGATGTGTTTCCCATGTCCCTCCTGCTTTAGACGCAACCCGCAAAGCTCCTTGATCCAACAAGGCAAGAACATGGTCAATAGCGGCCGGAATCTCCCCTCGGGTTTGGGGCGATAACGTTTCCCGCTGTTCCCAGGCGTCTTCTATAATGGTTTGGCAATTCTGCATGGGCTTGACCCTATGTTTGTTGAGGATGGCCGATCGCAAACTGGGCAATCTCTGCTCTCAATTCGGCAATACCTGATTTTGCCACCGTGCTTGTCAAACTAATGGTTGGAAAAGCAGCCGGGTGTGTTTTTAGTGTTTCTTCGATATTTTTTTGGCGTTCTTTGAGGTGAGTCGGGGAAACCTTGTCGGCCTTTGTGACAACGAGACGATAAGAAACAGCGGCAACGTCCAACATCCGCATCATCTCAAGGTCATTTTCTTTTAAACCATGGCGGGCATCTATCAGTACATAAACACGCGACAAGGTCGGACGCCCTTTCAAGTAGAGCTGGACCAAGTCGTTCCATTGCGCAACAGCAACCTTGGAGGCTTTGGCATACCCATAACCTGGCATGTCTACCAAAACCAAGCGATTGCCTAAGGAAAAGAAGTTGAGCTGTTGCGTACGTCCTGGTGTGTGGGAGACACGCGCCAAAGTTGTTCTGTCGGTCAAGGCATTCACAAGGCTCGACTTCCCAACATTTGACCGCCCTGCAAAAGCGACTTCTGGCTGACCAAAGTCCGGCAAGTCATTCAAGGAGGGAACGCCCCGCAAGAATTCACACTCTTGGGCGAACACCCATTTTCCCCACGCCAGGGCCTCTGCGTTAACCTCTTCGGGCATCGGCTGTGCGCCTGTCTTCAAGACGCATAATCGCCCACTGTTGCGCCATGGACAAGACATTGTTCCAGGCCCAGTAAATTACCAAACCAGCTGGGAAGGACGCAAGCAGAAAGGTCAGGAAAAACGGCATCAGCATAAACGCCTTGGCTTGCGCGGGGTCCGCAGGCTGGGGATTCAGCTTTTGCTGCAAGAACATGGTCACGCCCATAAGAATAGGCCAGGCCCCGATCATGAAGAAAGAGGGAGGCGTCCAGGGAATCAACCCAAACAAGTTAAACAGGGACGTTGGGTCAGGCGCTGACAGATCCCCGATCCATCCATAGAAAGGCGCATGCCGCATTTCCAGGGTTACAAACAGGACTTTATATAAACAGAAAAAAACAGGCGCCTGAATCAACATCGGCAAACAACCGGCCAGCGGATTAATCTTTTCCCGACGGTACAAGTCCATAAGTTCCTGGTTCATGCGAAGTTTATCGTCGCCATACCGTTTTTTTAAAGCCTCAATTTTGGGTTGGACCTGCTTCATGTGGGACATGGAGCGGTACGATTTATTGGCCAGAGGAAAGAAAACCACCTTAAATAAAACTGTTAAGGCAAGAATGGCCAAACCAAAATTACCCAGCAGCTTATGCAAATATTCAAGAACATAGAAAAGCGGTTTCGTGAGAAAGTAAAACCATCCAAAATCAACAGCAAGATCAAATTTATCAAATCCAAGCTTGGCTTCGTAGTCATCCAAAACACGCAAGACTTTTGCCCCTGCAAATAAATGATGTTTTGTCTCAATTGACTCGCCTGGCTTTATGTCAACCGCAGGCCCCATAACTTCTGTTTGGTATCGGTCCTGACCGTCATACGTTTGGCCTCGAAACATGGTTTTCTCAGATGTCTTTTGATTGGGAATCAAGGCAACGAGCCAATACTTATCCGTTATGCCAATCCAACCTCCCACGGTCGATTCTTCAACCGTGCCTTTTTCTTTTAACTTGGCGTACGTCAGTTCCGTTAATTTTCCATTTAAAACGCCAATCGGCCCCTCATGCAAAATCATGTATCCACCAACTTCTGGCGTCTCTAACCGGTTAACCTGCCCATACGCGCTTAAGGATATTCCTACATTTGTCGCGTTGGTGACGCGATCCGTAACTGTAAACATGTACTGATCATCAACCGTAATGGTGCGTTCAAACGTCAAGCCCTCCCCGTTGTTCCACACCAAAACAACAGGCTGATCTTGCGTCAAGCTTGTTGAAGAGGTTGTCCAGACCGTTTGGGAATCAGGAAGTTTGATGCCTGTCTCTTTGGCAACCCAGCCAAAACCCGCATAATACGCTGCCTTCGCCCCTTCAGGAGACAAAAGAGAAATAGGGGGGCTGGATCTGTCAACAGCCTCATGATAATCCAACAAGAGTAAGTCATCCAAAAGGCACCCCTTCAAATTGATGGAGCCTTTCAAACGAGACGTCTGAATCGCCAAGCGAGGACTTTGATCGAGAGCTTCTTTCAAGGGCAAAACCGGCTTTGGAGAAAGGGGTATCTTGCTTTCTAAAGGAGTCGGCTTTTGTGCATCTGCTTGCTTTGCTATTTCCGCTTGACGCGCCAATGCTTCATGCTTGGGACGTTCATAAAAAAAATTAAAGCCTAGCAAGATTAAAACAGCCAGAATAACGGCGACGATCATATTTTTTTGTTCGTTCATGAAGTATCTCAATTCATATTTATTTTAAGAAAGGATGGAAGTAAGAAGGAGATTGGGCTTGGTTTAAGGGTTTATGCTGAAGGGAAATCGACGCCTGGTCCGGAACAGGATCATATCCCCAATCGGCAAGAGGATGGCAACGAAATAAACGCTTTAAAGCCATCCATCCCCCCCGGCGTAAACCGTGATGCTCAATTGCATGAATTGCATATCGGGAACAGGTGGGATCAAATCGGCAGCGGGGCGGCAGAAAGGGAGACACAAGACGGCGATAGGCATACAAAGAGAAAACAACAAAACGGGTAATAATCATAGTGATGGTAATTCCAAACGGTTTAGAGCTTGACGAAAATCATGCAGGAGATCTGTAAAAGGCGCTGTCACGGTAACAGAACGCGCAATTAAGACAATATCTTTACCAGAAAATGCAAAGGACGGACAGACGGCCTGGACAACAGCCCGCAACCGACGACGGGCACGATTGCGTTTAACCGCATTACCCACCTTTCGGCTCGCTGTAAAACCAACACGTAAAGGATATAACGCTTGCTCGCTGTTTTCTGCTCGAGAGCGCTCAGCAAGCTGAACAATCATCGTTGGCATAACAACCTTCCGTTGATAAGCGGCAACTCGCAAAAAATCCGACCGCCTCTTTAAGCGCGGAATTGTTGACATGCAAATGCCTTAAACTTTATGATTTTTAGGCAGACAGACGCTTACGCCCTTTTGCCCGACGCGCATTAATAATCCGCCGACCGCCAACAGTGGCCATACGCGCACGGAAACCATGGCGACGTTTACGAACGAGATTACTGGGTTGAAATGTTCTTTTCACGATTTTTTCCTCTTAAGGTCATACCCCCACTTTATAGGTCCCTCTTTTCCAAGAGTCAAGGCTTTTATGGCTTCTCTCTCACAAACCAGAGGCTGAGACCCTTAACCTTGGCGGGCTTTATAGCGAGGGGCTTTTTTGTTAATGACATAGACCCGCCCATGACGGCGAACAATTTTGCAATCTTTATGGCGGGCTTTTAATGTTTTTAATGAGTTTGCAATTTTCATAACCAACTTCCTGAGATTAAATAACCTAACCTTGTAATTATCTCTTTTTGTCTCACCTGTCAAGTTAATGATATTAAACAAACGCGCCGTGATGCGTCTCTCTCCATTCAACCTCTTGTTTTTTATAATTTTCTCCTGATACTCTTAAACCAAGTCTGTTTTTAGGTACAGGGGATTTTGTGAACGCCAACCAAATGACCTTTAAAGTAAGGGGGAACCATCCCCTCATCAGTTGGGTGCGTCCATGACGCTTGCTGCCCTATCCTTTATCGCTGGTGTTTTTACCCTTTTAAACCCTTGCGCCTTTCCTCTGATTCCTATTTTTCTTTCAAGCGCCTGGCAACGGCCTCGGTTTGGTCCCCTCGCCCTTATTTTGGGACTGTCTCTTACGTTTGCGGTTATGGGCTTTGCCCTTGCCACCTCACATATGGTCTTGGGTCTGGAAATTAAAAAATTGCGCCTTATTTCTGTTTTCCTTCTTTTAGGCATTGGCATATCTTTAGCCTGTCAGCCCTTACAGGTTTACTTGCTTCAGCATGGCAAGCCCTTGGCCTTCAAGGTTCGCCAAACCCTGTACCCGATCTCTTTGAAAGAATTCCCGCTGGAAAAAATTGCCATCAATTTTTTAATTGGCACCCTTCTCGGGTTTATTTGGCTTCCTTGCACCGGCCCCACCCTTACGTTGGCCTTGGCTTTAGCTGATCGGGGCGATTATTTTGGGCAAGCTTATGTTTTAATGTCCTTTTATGCTTTGGGCGTTACAACGCCTCTCTTTGTCCTTTCTTATTTATCCAAAACATATATGAAGAAGAAAAAAAATGTGAAGCAGAGGCCGACAGGCCGTAAATGGCTTGGGTATTCCTTAATTTTTATCAGTTTTTTGATTTTAACAGGCACCGACAAGGCTGTTGAGAGCTGGACAGTCGCCCATAGCCCGCAATGGCTTTTGAAACTCATGACAAAATACTAGGAGAAACCAGAAGATGATTATATTTTTGAATGGGGTTGCCACATCTGGCAAAACGTCCATTATCCATGAACTCCAAAAACAAGCCTCTTTTCCTCTTCTCAAACTGGGCGTTGATAATTTTCTTGATATGATGCCCAGTGATTATTATGGATGGGGGCCAAAGGCAAAAGAGGGGATTCAATTCGTTCGGGAAGAAGATGAAAACGGACCGATTACGCGCGTTTACAATGGTGACTTTGGCAGAGCCATCCTTCATACCATCCCCCCTGTTATCGCTAAGATTTCCTCCCGGAATTTACATGTGGCTGTTGATGAAGTCTTGTTCCATGACTACTACCTGACTGAATATACGAAAGCGTTTAAAGGGTTAACAGCCTATTGCGTTGCGATTCATTGCGACTTGGAAGAACTCATTCGTCGGGAACAAAAAAGAGGGGGGTTCAGCGTTGGGCTTGGACGTGACCAAATCAACAAGGTCCATAGCCCGACCCGCTTTTATGACATCGAGATCGATACAACCCGCACCTCTTCTGCAGATTGTGCAAAAAAAATCCTGGAATTTGTTGAGGCGAACCCAGCCCCCCAAGGATTTAAAAAACTCGAAGCGGCCTTTGGCGTTTAAGATAAGGTCTATTAGGTGCATCATGGATTTAAAAAAACGACTTTATCGCGAATCTTACCTAGACAAAACGTTAGAATTATTTTCTAATATGGTTTAGACATCAAAATGAAAACCATAGGCTGTAAATGAGGAGTGCCTCACATCGCAATGAGCTGTTTAAGACTTATAATTTGTTTGGTTTGTTTTGGCTATCTTAACGGCGCTGCTGCTTTAACACCCCGATATGCCGCTATCGTCATAGATGCGAATTCAGGCCGAGTTTTGGAACAAGACGATGCCGATAAAATTTGCCATCCAGCATCTTTAACCAAAATGATGACGTTATATATGGTTTTTGAGGCCTTAAACACCAGGCAAATCCAAATGTCCACTCAAATCCCCATCTCTTCCCATGCCGCTCGCCAGGCACCTTCTAAACTCGGGTTACGGCCCGGGGAATATGTCAGCATTGAAACCGCCATTAAGGCATTAGTCACTAAATCTGCCAATGATGTTTCCGCTGCCCTTGGGGAATATCTCGGCGGAAGTGAGGCCAACTTTGCCCTCATGATGACCCGCAAAGCCAAAAGCTTGGGCATGAAAAATACGATTTTCAGAAATGCTTCCGGTCTTCCCCATCCCCAACAGGTCACAACAGCGCGCGATATGGCAACGCTCTCCCGGTCCCTTTATCTTCACTTTCCTAAAGACTACCGTCATTTCCGTTTACAAGCCTTCCATCACCGCGGCAAAGTCCATCGAAATCACAATCACTTGCTGGGTAAGGTTCATGGTTTAGACGGCATTAAAACAGGCTGGGTTGCCTCATCTGGCTTCAACTTAGCTGCCTCTGCCGTCCGTGCAGGACCAGGGAACAAACCTGTACGGCTCATTGCCGTTGTGTTGGGTGGCCCCAACCGCTACTGGCGGGATGATCGCGTCAAAGACCTTCTTGAAGCCAATTTTCAAAAGGTGGGCTTGGGACATAGGCCATTTGTCAGAGAAATGGATGAAGATCAGGATGACGACGCTGAAGTCACGACCTTCTTGAAAGAAAGCGTCGCCAAGAGCGAAACAGCCAAGGCCCCTGTACGTACGCCCCACTCTGGTGAACTGGTCCCCGCCTCCTTCCCGACCCAAGCCTCAACATCCACCAGAAACAGACGATTGGGGCGTTCAACTTGGAACGTATGCTTCCTTGAAAGAAGCCAAGTTAAAAGCAAAAAAGACCTTAATGATCCTTAAATCTGGAGAAATCTCTACGCCCAAAGTGTCAAAAGGAAAGAAATCTTTCTATGGCGCTCGTGTTTTAAGGCTTACCAAAACAAAAGCAGAAACAGCCTGCAAAAAATTTGCGCCCAAAGGGAAAGGATGCCACATCCTGGCCTCTTATTGATGCCTTTAGAGGATCGCAAATCCTGTTTTTAGACCTTTTCCCACCTATGGCGTCAAGACACCCTTCGTAAGGAGAGGATAACAGCCCTTTTTTAACTCATAACGCGAGTTGTTAAGCTAGCGCTGTTATTGTAAAAGCTGCTATTCTGACCTCTCTTCTAACTTTCGACCCCTGCCTCCTCAACCCTTGACTTCTGAACCCTTGAACCGCCCATCCCATTTTTATCCATACAAGCCGCCCCATTCTCGACAGTGGTTGTCGATGGGAACACCCCCATTCCCGCAATAATTGCTTGTGGGGAAGAGAGATTTCCCGATTTATTCAGGAAATTTCTCACCACAGTTCTCTCCAACGGAGGTACCGGGTAACTAACAAACTAACATCTTTTTCGAGTTCCACTTCCTACCTGTGTCTACAGGTGGGTTGCAGAGCACGATCAGACCCCACTTCCCACCTATATCTCATAGGTGGGTCGCAGAGGCCAGTACGGACCAAGAATTGGGACTGGGCGGTTGGGTCTTTGCAACGGGTTCTTGCAATGGGTTCTTGCAATGGGTTCTCCAAGGTGTCAGGCACGCGCTGGCGGCGGATACTCAACCTTCTTCAAGTCGGGATCAACCTTCTTCAAGTCGGGATCAACCTTCTTCAAAGCGGCAATACGGCCTCTGAGTTGCTGTTCCAGCCTATCTCTAACGCACGTAACCTGCGCATACTCCAAGCCAGAATCCAGCTTCTTCAAGTGGGGATGAAACTTCTCCAAGGCAGCAATACAGTCCCTGAGTTGCTCTTCCGTCATATCCCTCATACGCCTAATATCCGCGAGCGCTTGAGAGGGGGGGCTTTGTTTTTCAAACATGGCTTTATACCTTGCTTGCCGTTCTAATATGGCCATGTATTTTGCTTGCCGGTCTACCGCCTGCAAAGCAATATCCCATTTTTTACTGTCAAGGGCACGCCAGTAGATCGCCTTCAGATTTTTTAAAACTTTTATAGAACTCATCCTTAATTCTCCTTCTCTGGTTAAAAACACTGCGTTATAACGCACTCCGTTATCGTGAAAAGTTTTAAGGGCTGTGCCTGGGGCTTGTCAAATTTTGTGATTGCCCATAGCCCATTATGTACACCTAATCCTTTGATTTATCTATGTATAACATAACAAAACCATTGCCCATTTCTTTGCTGCAATCAGAGGAGCAAAGCCCCCCTCATGATGGGAAAGTTTAAAGGCTCAGTTTATGACCGTCCCTATCCCAGCGATTTCCTTAACTCAGCTCTTTTTTTTCTCCAATCCTGGAGGCTATGCCTTGCACTGCAAATTTAAATTTTCGTTTGGGATTGGTTATCTGCACCCTCATACCTCCTTCCCTTATATTCACCTTCCTATTTTCGAGACTGCTTAAGTTTCATCTTCTATGCTCCCAACTTAAATGCCGGCTTTTATAATCGGGTATAATCGGGTATAATCAGGTATAAAATCGACTCTAGCAGATCCATTATGCAAGAACCCAAAATTCCCGTGACCCAAGAGTTTCTAAAGCTCATTGCTGAAATTGACGCGTTTAAAGGCAAGTGGGAAGCTCTTAAAAATATGCCCCCAGAGCGGCTGCACCAGCTTCGCAAAGTAGCCACTATTGAAAGCGTTGGATCGTCCACCCGAATTGAAGGAGCAAAGCTGACCGATAGGCAGGTGGAAACCCTGCTGTCCCATTTGACCTCCACTTCCTTTAAAACCCGCGACGAACAGGAAGTGGCCGGATATGCCGAAACAATGGATATAGTCTTCCAAGCCTATGAGAATTTGCGAATCACTGAGAACTATATCCGGCAACTTCACCAGACCTTATTACGGCATAGCAACAAGGACGAGCGCCACCGGGAAGATTACAAGAAGCTTGATAATCACGTTGTCGCTGTGGATGAAAATGGTAAAGAAATTGGTGTTCTCTTTGAAACCACCACGCCCTTTGACACGCCGCGCGAAATGGAAGATTTGGTGCGATGGGTGAACAAGGCTAAAGACGAAAACAGCCTTCACCCCCTTCTGATTGTCGCCGTATTTATTGTGACGTTTCTGGCAATCCACCCATTTCAGGATGGTAACGGCAGATTGTCCCGTATCTTGACAACGCTCATGCTGCTCCGCGCCGGATATGCTTATGTGCCCTATGCTTCGCTGGAAAGCATTGTCGAGGACAATAAGGATTTGTACTATAAAGCCCTGCGCCGCACCCAAATAACGCTTAAATCCAGTAGCCCGGATTGGGAGCCTTGGGTAGGCTTTTTCCTGCGTTGCCTGAAAAAGCAGAAAGCGAACCTTGCGGCTAAACTGGATCAGGAGAAGGCTAGCGGCAATACAGCTTTATCCCCTCTGTCGGTTCAAGTCCTGGAACTGCTGAAAAAGCATGAGCGGCTTACCATCACCGAAATGGTAGGGCATACAGGCGCAAACCAGAATACATTGAAAGTACGCTTGCGGGAATTAGTAGCGGCTGGACGTATTCAACGGCATGGCAAGGCAAGAGCGACTTGGTATGTATTAAGCTGAAGGTAAAAAATTGGCTTCCCGTCAAAATATACCTTGCGAGGCCGCGCGTGCGTAAGCGCGTGGCGGACGTGCCAATCTTGAAGGGATAAAGACACAAAGATTTCCACAGCCTCGCAATGGATAAAGCCATTGGTTTTTTTAAATATTATTCTTATTTTGTTTCTTAATTTTGTCTTAAAAAAAACGCACATTTTATTTCTTATCAGGATTTAAGGAATACGTCGTTTAATATTTTGAAAATGGTCAAAAAGGCGTAAAGAAAGATAGGATGATTTACTCCTTTGAACAAGAGTGTTGCTTATGGTATCAAACACCAATGTTACAGCAACGATAAGGTACCCATAAAGATGACAGTTATAACGCGGTTTGCGCCTTCCCCGACAGGGTATTTACACATTGGCTCTGCCCGCACGGCTTTGTTTAATTGGCTCTATGCCCGCCATACGGGGGGGAAATTCTTGCTGCGCATTGAAGATACAGATCGGGCGCGTTCTACGGACGGGGCCATTGAGGCGATTTTTGAAAGCCTGACCTGGCTGGGCTTGACCTGGGATGAAGACCCGGTATTCCAGTTTACCCGGGCAAGCCGCCATGCGGAAATGGCCCGCCAGTTGTTGGCTGAAGGGAAAGCTTACCATTGTTATTGTTCCCCTGAAGAACTGGCGACCATGCGCGAAGAAGCGCGCGCCAAGAACTTGCCGGCCCGCTATGATGGGCGATGGCGGGATCGCGACCCTTCGGAAGCGCCATCGGACGTCCTACCAGTGATCCGGTTTAAAGCGCCTCAGGAAGGGGAAACCATAATCGAAGATCAGGTTCAGGGAACGGTGCGCCTTCAAAATAGCCAACTTGATGATATGGTTTTATTACGAGCCGATAGCACGCCTACTTATATGCTGTCTGTGGTCGTCGATGATCACGACATGGGAATAACCCACATCATCCGGGGCGATGATCACTTAACAAATGCTTTTCGCCAACAGCGCCTCTATGAGGCTTTGGGATGGCATGTGCCCGTATTTGCCCATATTCCGCTGATCCATGGGCCTGATGGCGCCAAACTATCCAAACGCCATGGGGCTTTGGGCGCAGAAACTTACCGGGATATGGGGTTTTTGCCGGAAGCCATGCGGAACTATTTGTTGCGCTTGGGATGGAGCCATGGAGATGACGAGGTGATTTCAACGCAACAAGCCATTGAATGGTTTGACTTGCCCGCTATTGGGCGCTCCCCAGCCCGATTTGATGTTGCCAAATTAACCAACCTTAATGCCCATTACCTGCGTGAAGCCGAAGATGCCCGCCTGGTTGATTTGATCATGCGCCCTCTCAGCGACATTTTTCAGCGTACCCTAACAAATGAAGAGCGAAACCGCCTTGTGCGCGGAATGCCAGGGCTGAAAGCGCGGGCAAAAACGGTTGTGGAGCTTGCGGGCACGGCGCGTTTTTATATTGAGCGCCCTCCCTTTGATGAAAAGGCGGAAAAATTTTTGGAACCAGAGTTTCTGCCGATGGTTGAGGCTGTTATTGCCCGCTTAAAAATTCTTCCTGATTTTACAGAAAGCGCAACAGAAGGCGTTGTGCGGGAAGCTGCTGAAGCGTTGGGGCAAAAGCTGGGGAATTTAGCCCAGCCCTTGCGCGTTCTCCTGACGGGCAGCACCGTCTCCCCTAGCATTTTTGAAATTATGCACGTTTTAGGACGGGAAGAAACCCTGAAGCGTCTGGAGCGGACGGAAATCTGACATGGCCCCATTCCTAACCCTTGATGATGTGGATGTCTCCCATAAAACAGTCCTGGTCCGCGCTGACTTGAACTTACCGATGCAAGACGGATGCGTGACGGACTCAACACGCGCCCAGCGTTTGCTTCCAACCCTGAAGGCGTTAAAAGAGCGCCAGGCAAAAATCATCCTTCTGTCTCATTTCGGGCGGCCAAAAGGGCAGCGCTCGGAGGCAGAATCCTTAAAGCATCTCTTGCCCGCTCTCACAAAATCATTTGGGCAGCCCGTTCTTTTTGCCAATGACTGCATTGGCGTGGCAGCGGAAAGCGCCGTAAGGACGCTGCACCCAGGGGAAATCCTGCTGTTGGAAAATCTCCGGTTTCACGCGGACGAAGAAAAAAATGATGCTGTCTTTGCTAAGGCGCTGGCAAGCTTAGGGGATCTTTATGTGAACGATGCCTTTTCCTGTTCTCACCGTGCCCATGCGTCCGTGGTTGCCATCACGCAATTCTTACCCGCCGTTGCAGGACGGGGTATGCAAGCGGAACTGGAAGCCCTGGCCAGCATCCTGAACAACCCCAAGCGACCCCTCATGGCGATTGTCGCAGGTTCAAAAGTTTCCACAAAGTTGACCTTACTTAGAAACCTTGTCCAGAAAGTTGACCACCTTGTCGTTGGCGGAGGGATGGCCAATACGTTCTTGAGCGCCCTAGGTTTCCCCATCGGCCACTCCTTATGTGAGACAGAAATGATGGATACAGCCCGCCTCATCCTGAAAGAAGCGTCGGCATCGGGATGTGAGGTCATTTTACCCCAAGATGTTGCGGTTACTCTTGACCTAAAAGCCAAAACCCCGCGCCGGGTTGTGCCTGTTTCAGACGTTCAGGCATACGATAAAATTGTCGATATCGGCGAAGAAACGGTTGCTGATATCAATGCCAAACTATCAGGTTGCGCCAGCGTTGTTTGGAATGGCCCCGTCGGTGTTTTTGAGGTTCCCCCTTTTGATGTAGGGAGTGTCGCCCTTGCGAAATGCATTGCCGACCAGACCGTCAAAGGGAATTTAATCAGTGTGGCCGGCGGAGGGGATACCCTTGCCGCTCTTGCCCATGCGGGGTACGTTGACCGTTTCTCCTATACATCTACCGCCGGAGGGGCTTTTCTGGAATGGCTGGAAGGCAAGGAGCTTCCTGGGGTCAAGGCGTTGGGGATATGTGAAAGTCGGTCATAAAGTGAGGCTTTCAGTTTCTCCCATTCAGTCACGGCGAGGCCAAAGGCCGTGGCAATTTGTGTATTTTTGTCTTTTCCTTCCTATGATTGCCGCGTCGCGCTTCGCGCTCCTCGCAATGACAGGAAATTGAAGAAAATTCAACCAGATAAAGCGTTACCCTATAGAGAAACGGTGAAATCAACATGTTAAACCACAAACTTTCTTCAACAACTTTAAAAATCTTGAATATCTTAAATGATTGTGAGGTTCATACGGGCAGTGACATGGCAGAGGCGTTGGGCATTTCCCGCACCGCTGTTTGGAAGATCATCCAACGGCTCAAAAAATATGGTGTTCCGCTCCAATCCCGGCATCAAGGATATCAGTTAAATGCTCCTCTTATTCTCCTCGATCAAAAGAAAATTGAGACCTCAATGAAGGAGTTGAAAATAAATGTGGAACTATTTGAAAATATTTCCTCTACAAGAGATTACTTAAAAAATAAAAGTCCCTTAAGAAGCCATAGCCTTTGCCTTGCTGAGCATCAATCTTCGGGAAAAGGCCGGTTGGGCAGAACGTGGGCCTCGCCTTTTGGCCAGAATATCTATTGCAGCCTTAGTTTTACTTTTCAAAAGGACATGGGTGAACTCTCAGGGTTAAGTCTTGCAACGGGTATTTTGATCGCAGAAGCCCTTGAGTCCCTAAACCTGAAACCCCTCCTGAAATGGCCCAATGACATCTATCTTAACCACCAAAAAGCAGGAGGAATTTTAGTCGATTTAATCGCTGAGGCGCACGGAACCTGTACGGCCATTATCAGCGTGGGTTTGAACATCAATATGAAAGACAGGGAGCTTGCCGGCGTTGATCAACCCTGGACCTCTTTGGAACATGCCTTGAACGAAAAACTCGACCGGAACCTTGTCCTTGTCAAAATCATTCAGTCTATCATAAAGGGCCTGGAAAGTTTTCAGGACAAGGGCTTCGACCCCTTTTTATCTTTATGGAAGCGTTATGATTACCTGCTGGATAAAACAATCTCCATAAATACGGGAAGAGAAGTCGTGTCCGGCATTTGCAGAGGCATCACCCCGCAAGGCTATTTACGCCTTGAACACCCCTCAAAAAATCTGGAAACCTATTCTTGCGGGGATGCCACCCTCCTGAAAAAATAGTCCCTATCCAGCTTGCCGTTTCGTAAAAGGCGGACGGTTCATATTGTGCGCAGATGGATTTGTGAAATTACGTATCTTGAAATCATCCATCGTTAAATACGCTATATTTAAGAGCGGCCTCGAGAACGCGCCAGTAAGTTTTCTGAAGAATACACGGGTTAAGTTGCCATAGCCTATTGCTTTCAGGGCGAAAATAAAACCTCCCAACAGCATCAACCCCCCTGTCCAAGTTCCCCCAAAGGATGGAGAAAAGCTTGCGCGATGATCGTCCAGATTAACATTTTTATTTTTAAAAACAGGCATTAACACGTTGAGTGGCGGTTCCGTCTGCGAGAAATCTTTTGCTCCTTCCAGCTTTGCCTTTTTAAGCAACGGCGCTTCTGTCCGTGTATCGTGATTCCTGGTTCCGCTATGGGGTGCAATCCCCTTTTCTGTAAAACCTTGACCCGTAGGGGACGGGGATTTGCGCGTTTTCCCTCCCTCATTTATTTGCGTCATATCAGAAGGGCTTGCTGGCGGATTGGGCAACCCAGGCAAAGGGGAAGCCGACAAGATTGGGGAAAGTGTGGTGGCAAAGGCTGGCTCCTTTGCCTGTGTGGCCATAGAACCGAGAAAGTCATGGATTTCATGAGGAAGGGATTTTATGGCCCAGGGAAAAATGCTCATCAGAAGATCTTCTATTTGTGTGGGGTCAATAGCCTCCCAACGTGAAGACGGGGTGGTGAAGGATAGCAGTTGCTCACCTGCTCCTTTACTGTCACCCACTTTGCAAAAAATATCTCTGACTTCTCCTGGAGAGGCAGCTTTGATAACGAACTCCATTTTCATAGCTTCGACTATGATAAGTATATCTCCCCGTTGAACCTGCTGACCTTCCTGGATAGGTACTTTGATGACATTTCCTGGCACGGGAGATTTTTCTAATGTAAGTTTGTATGGTTTCCAGAAGAAGCGCTGAAAAAGCATCTCTTGTTGATCTAGCGGAACTTCGAGAGACAACCCTAATTCTTCCCGTTCTTGCGCAATCTTAAAAGGTATGTACCTGAGAGGCGTTCCGGTAGATGCAATGATGTAGTGAACCATATGGTCGATAAATCCGACGGGAATTTTCGTAGCCTCCCGCAAAGCAGGCCCGTGAGGATGTTCCCGGTCCACAAAGTCCAGGGCTTCGCTGATCCCGGCTATTGAGCCAGATAATGCCTGAAGCGCTAACAGAAACAAGATTTTCTTAAGGCACGCTTTTATACACTTCATCATATTCATCCCTGCTACGGGTTTGTGGTGGCTCTGCCAGAAGGATAGGGAAAGAAATTTTATTGGTCAACCTAAAATTTTATAAAGGTTAACGAACGTCAAGTTCAAGGTACTCGTAAAAGGCTCACGGTGCTTTGGTTTCAATGCTTAAACGCTTCAGCAGGTGGGCCATCAGCGCCAGGCGATCCCCGTCCCTGGGGATGAGTTTCTTTTGGATAGGGAGCAAGAACGGATCGGAACCATCAAAAAGTTCCGGGGCAAATTCACAATGGACGCCGGAGAGGACCACACGGCCCAAGCCTTGGTCTATTTCGACAATCGCTGCTTTCGGAGGTTTTGTTGCCCGGTAGGTGGCCAGAACTGTAACATGCGGGTAGCGATTTACCTTCACAAAATAGCCCCCACCGTTATAATACGTTAAGAAAGGGTGGTTTGCCGCAAAAGGTCCTTGAGGAGCTTCCCATTGCAACAAAGCTGCCCGTGCGCCCGCATTGGATTGATCATCCCACGGCGCTAAAGCAGGGCCTTTGCAAAGTCCCGGGAAAAAAGCAAGTTCACGCTCTCCCACAACTTCCATCGGTGTTTTTAAGGCAAACTCTACCTGCTTGCTGCCATAATAGGCGCCTGCGCAAAAACCAAGATAAGCCCCTCCCTGGCGTATATAGTCGTCGATTTGCTTGTTGCCTTGGCCATTGAGGTGTTTGCCATAAGGAAGATCAGCGCCACCTGGCATTACAAGAAGGGCTGCGTTTTTTGTCCAGGCATGGCGCTTGATCGCCCCCGGGCCAATTGCTTGAAGTTCATAGCGGGAGCCCACGAGTTTCTTTAAGGTATATACCGTGTGGTTGAGCGCGACCAGGGACACCCCTGAGCCGGCATAGATGTAGATCGTTTGGAGCAGGTGTGAGGTCAAATTGGTCTTTTTCCCGTGATTTTAAAAAACTCACCATGAGAGCAACACTAGCGGCCCAACAAGAACAAAGCGACACGATATTTCTTCTTGGGATAAAAAGACTTGCAAATTGGGAGATTGATTCCCAATTTGTCATGACATAATTTTTGAATACAGGGACCCGTTAAGGCATGCCAAAATTTTACCATGCAAATTTGGAGGCTGACTCCAAAATTACATGGATCTTTGAAAATGACGTGCATCCCAACCTCTAAGATAACGAATAAAATCTAACCCCCCCGACAGCCCTGGGGTTAAAATTAATGATTCCAAAGTCCTAACCCCCTTCCCTCGAAGAGCGGGTATGAGATGGCTTCCCATTCCTTCTCGTAAAGGAAGCCTAGAAAACCCTAAAAATGGGCAATAAAAAAGAAACTTGACGCCCCCTATGATTTTGCGTTAATAATTTAGCACTCCCTCGATGAGAGTGCTTACGCTCGAAAAAAGGGTTGAAACCATTAAGGAGTAGAAACATGACATTTAGACCATTACATGATCGGGTGCTTGTAAAGCGCATTGAATCTGAAGAAAAAACAAAATCCGGGATTATCATTCCTGATACGGCCAAAGAAAAGCCCATGGAAGGCGAAGTCGTCAGCGTTGGATCTGGTATTCGCCAGGAAAATGGCTCGATTACGCCCCTGGATGTCAAGGCAGGGGACCGTGTTCTGTTCGGCAAGTGGTCTGGTACAGAGATTAAACTCGATAACAAAGATTATATCGTGATGAAGGAATCCGACATCATGGGTATTTTGGCGAAATAATTTAATATTTTAGAGAAGGAAATAAAATCATGGCTGTAAAAGAAGTCCGTTTTTCTGCTGATGCCCGGGAGCGTATGCTGCGCGGTGTCGATATTTTGGCTGATGCCGTAAAAGTAACCTTGGGCCCAAAAGGACGCAACGTTGTTATTGAAAAGTCCTTTGGCGCACCACGCATTACAAAGGATGGTGTCTCTGTTGCCAAAGAAATTGAGCTTTCTGACCGTTTTGAAAACATGGGCGCGCAAATGCTGCGTGAAGTTGCGACCAAGACTTCTGACTTGGCGGGTGATGGAACTACGACAGCGACTGTTCTTGCGCAAGCCGTCGTCCGCGAAGGCGTTAAGGCTGTCGCTGCTGGCATGAACCCAATGGATTTACGCCGGGGCATTGATATGGCCGTTGAAGCTGTCATCGCCCAGATTAAGTCCCAATCAAAGACGGTTTCCACCAACGAGGAAATTGCTCAAGTGGGGACAATTTCCGCTAATGGCGAAACAGAAATTGGCCAAATGTTAGCCAAAGCTGTTGAAAAGGTTGGCAAAGAAGGCGTCATCACTATCGAAGAAGCCAAGTCCTTGCAAACAGAGCTGGATGTTGTTGAGGGAATGCAGTTTGATCGTGGGTACATTTCTCCCTATTTCATTACCAACGCAGAAAAAATGCTGTGTGAACTTGAAAACCCGTACATCCTCATTCATGAAAAGAAGCTTTCCGGCCTCCAGGCTATGCTGCCCGTTCTCGAGACGGTTGTACAATCTGGCCGTCCTTTGCTGATCATTGCTGAAGATGTCGAAGGGGAAGCTTTGGCTACCCTCGTGGTTAACAAGCTGCGTGGCGGATTAAAGGTTGCAGCCGTTAAAGCACCAGGCTTCGGTGACCGTCGCAAGTCCATGCTGGAAGACATCGCCATTTTGACAGGAGGCCAGGTCATTTCTGAAGACCTCGGCATTAAGTTGGAGAATGTTGATATTTCCATGCTGGGAACGGCAAAAAAGCTGACCATCACGAAAGACGATACCACCGTCGTTGATGGCGCCGGCGACAAGCAGGACATCCAAGCCCGCTGCGCTCAAATCCGCGCTCAGATTGAGGAAACAACTTCCGACTATGACCGCGAGAAGCTGCAAGAACGCTTGGCTAAATTATCTGGCGGCATTGCCGTCATCCGCGTCGGTGGCGCAACGGAAATTGAAGTGAAAGAGCGTAAAGACCGTGTTGAAGACGCCATGCACGCAACACGTGCAGCCATTCAGGAAGGGATTGTTCCTGGCGGCGGCGTGGCTTTACTCTATGCCCAAAAAGCACTGGATGGTTTGAAGCCGGTAAACAATGACCAGGAAGTTGGTATCCGCATTGTCCGCAATGCCTTATCCATTCCTTGCCGTCAAATCGCCCTTAATGCAGGAGCTGATGGATCAATCGTTGTTGGCAAACTCATGGATGCCAATAATCCAACCCATGGGTATGACGCCCAGAACGACCGTTATGGCGACATGCTAAAATTCGGCATTATCGACCCGACGAAAGTTGTCCGCACGGCCTTGCAAGATGCTGCCTCTGTTGCCAGCTTGCTGATTACAACAGAAGCCATGATTGCTGAAAAGCCTGAACCAAAAACCCCTGCGGGTGGCGGTGGCATGCCCGGTGGTATGGGCGGAATGGGTGGCATGGGTGGCATGGATTATTAATCCAGCCCAACGCCTTCTATAACCTGAGAAATAAAGGGAAGCTGTCAAAGGCTTCCCTTTTTTTGCTTGTAAAACTTACCGAAGGTCATGAAGGTTTTGAATATGGACCTCCCCACTCGGAAAACGGGCAACTATGTCCAATTCTCCACCCAAAGCTGCAATATATTTTCTTAAACTGCTGATATACATATCCGTCCTATTTTCCAAGCGTGCTAATGCAGCTTGCTTTATATGAAGCATTGCGGCTAAATCAACCTGAGTTAAAGACATAGCTCGTCTCACTTCAGCCAAAGCCATTTCCTGACGCAATTGTATTAACTTCTTTTTCATCCGCTTTTGAGATGAAGCAGACATAGATTCTGTCAATTTATCAAATGAATGATGACCACTCATATTGCCCTCTCTTCCTTTAATTCTTTGAGATATTCTTCGTACAATTTATCCGCAATAGGAATATACACCTTATACCATCTCATATTGCCTCTTTTGTTTCCGCCAATAAGCAGTATAGCTGTCCTCCTTGGGTCAAATGCGTATAAAACTCGAATTGGATTTGATTTGCTTTGAACTCTTAACTCGCGCATGTGAGGATACTTTGACCCTTCAATCCCGCTTGAAAAAGGAAATGTTAATTGCGTTCCATTTTCTTCAAGAAGCCTCACAATTGCTCCAACATCTTCCTGTTCAAATTCTTTCAGCGTGTTCCACCAAATTTCAAACTCATTCGTATATTCTATATTCCACTTCATAGATTAAATATATTACAAATTTGTAATATGTCAATAGATTCTTTTCTGGCGGGAATTGGTTAACACTTTGCTCTCCTTTGTGCTACCGTTATATTAACTTAATCCAATCATGTTTATAGGTTAGGAAAGGAATGATGAGGCAAATTCATATTGCGCCGTCGATACTCGCGGCGGACTGGTGCCGGTTAGGCGATGAGGTTCAGGCCATTGAGAAAGCGGGCGCAGACTGGATCCATGTCGATGTTATGGATGGGCATTTCGTGCCACCCATCACGGTTGGCGCACAAGCCGTTCAAGCTTTACGTCCTTTGACCACCCTGCCCCTTGATGTCCACTTGATGGTCATGCCAGTTGATGCCCATATTGACGCTTTTGCAAAGGCAGGTGCATCTATCCTGACCGTTCACCCAGAAGCTGGGCCGCATTTGCACCGTACCTTACAGACCATCCGTTCTTTTGGGGTGAAAGCCGGGGTTGCCTTAAACCCGGCAACCCCCCTTGAGGCCATTTTATCCATCTTACCTAGTATTGATCTCGTCTTGATCATGTCTGTTAATCCCGGCTATGGGGGGCAGGCTTTTATTCCTTATACCCTCGAGAAAGTCCGGCGGTTGCGCCACCTCATTGATGAGCGCAATCTGCCTATACTGATTGAAATTGATGGCGGCATCACGCCCGAAACAGCGCCTCTTGCCATAGACGCCGGCGTTGATGTTTTGGTTTCTGGAACAGCGGTTTTTGGAACGCAAGGCTCGCCTTCAAGCCACGCCTATGCCTCTGCGATTGCGGGCTTACGGGACAAGACATGAGGATAAAATCTTTTTCAAGCAATATAGCCCGTCTCTGGCGTCAAGCCTGGCGTAACAGTGTCTTGTACCGCTTTACGTTAATGGGCGGAACAGCCCCAAAGCATTTGTCCATCATGCCCACAGACCCTTGGCCGGGGGATAGTTATGCAGGACGCTTGTTGCTTGAAGGGAAATTTGTGATTTCAAACCAGGTGGTTTCCATGGCAGATTTATGGATGCCAACGGAAGTTGATCTGGCTGTTTTAGAAGATCTTCACCGTTTTACTTGGTTACGGGATTTGCGAGCGTTGGGAGATAATTCAGCACGCCGTTTAGCCCGACACCTTATCGCCAACTGGATTGACCGCAACCAGGATTGGCATCTCTATTCCTGGCAAGTCGGCATTACCGGGCATCGCGTAGCCAACTGGATTGCTTTATATGATTTCTTTTGCTCAAGCGCCGACGAAAGTTTCCGTACTCTTTTCTTTCGGGAAATCACCCGGCAGGTTCGTCACCTTGTGTATGCCTGGGAGGATGCACCCACGCCTTTAGAACGCTTCTATGCTTTAAAAGGGATCATTTATGCAGCGGTTGCCTTCCCAGGGGAAACCCATCGATTAACCTCTTTATTGCCAAAGCTGGAGAAAGAGCTTCAGATGCAACTCTTGCCAGACGGCGGCCATGGGAGCCGATGCCCACAGACCCATTTGATGGTATTGCGTGATTTGATTGATATTCGAGCCATGCTGCGCTTGATTCACCAAGAAATCCCGTCTTTCTTGCAAGCAACAATTCAACAGATGGCCCCCATTGTGCGCCTGTTCCGTCATGGCGATGGGGGGCTAGCAACATTTGGAAAGATTGCACAGGTCCCCTCCCCCGTGATTGACATGGTATTATCTTTGGCGGATGTCCGGGGCCGCCCCCCAGAACGGGCTTCCCACCTTGGGTATGAGCGGTGCGTGAATAAAAAGAGCTTAATCCTTCTCAATGTCGGAGCAAAGGTTACAGGCACCCGGTGCGCCATAGATGAAGAAGGAACAGGAACATTCAATTTTGAATGGAGCATTGGACGCAATCGCCTGGTCCTTCAAGGAGACCTCGTCCTTCAAACACAGGAAGGAAAACATTTCCGTATTCCCGATTCACTCGATCCAAAATCCGTTCACTTGTACCGCGCCAACAAAGAGGGTCATACTCTTTTGGATGTGTCATATCAACCTTCTGACGGGTTTTCTTTTCGCCACCGCCGTCAGCTTTATCTGGGGGGGAACCACCCCAATTTGCGGGGAGAAGATACAATTCAAGCGCCTTGCGACGCTATCTATGGCGTTCGTTTTGTCTTGAATAAAGAGCTTGAGGCTTCCCTGGCTTCAGGGAGGCGCGGCGTCACGATCCGTACCTCTACCAATGAGAAGACTGGCCGAAGCCAGGAAGGGCAACAATGGCGGCTTCTTGTGTCCGGCGCAGAAGAAATTTTGTGCGAACTTTCTGCAACCTATCCGGCTATTCTTTTGCTGGGACGCACCAAAGTCAACCAACCAGCTTCTGTACAATGGGCTTTTTGCCAAGACTAACCGTCATTTTTTCCACCCGTAAAATTTTTCCAAAGTTATATTTTAAAATATTAAATAATTATTATCAATTTTTAATTTTTACCAAATATTAAATAATAATCATATATTATTAAGTAAAATTTTATTTTTATTTGAAATCCTGCAAGGATCATATTGATGCGTCTTTCTTTTAAATGCCTAGTGAGTGCCTTCTTGCTGGCGTCTTCGTTAACGCCTGTAATGGAATCCGCTATGGCAGCTGCCGATTATTCAGCCCCAGATGACCCTTATCAAGGGGGGGGTATGGGTACAGGTATGGACGATGGCACGGGCGGTACAGGTGCAGGCATGGGAGGCGTAGATGCCTATGGGAATCCCCTGCCAGCGGCAACAGGCACAGGGATGGGTAGCGTAGATGCTTATGGAAACCCCATACAACCAGGCATCCCAGGGCCAGGTATGGGAATGGGTAGCGTAGATGCTTATGGAAACCCCATACAGCCAGGTATGCCAGGAGGAACCGGTTATGCCCCACCCGGTTATCCAGCGCCTGTCCCCCAAGCTCCTCCCCCCCCCGATAACACAGCAGCAACCTTATTTGGCGTCCTTGGGCAGCTTGGAACAACAGCTCTGACCACAAATGCCGAAACAGAACAATTAGGTATTAAGACAGAGGCCACAACAACACAAGCCCGGGATCTGGAGCGGATGCAACTCGACTCACAAAAGATGAATATTCAAGGCGGCCTCCAACAACAAGCGATGGGCATGGGCATGGGTGGTATGGGCATGGGTGGCGGTATGATGGGTGGCAGCGGCATAGGTATGAGCGGCGGTATGATGGGTGGCAGCGGCATAGGTATGGGCGGCGGTATGATGGGCGGCGGTGGCATAGGTGTTGGCGGCGGTATGATGGGCGGCGGCGGCATAGGCGCGGGTGGCGGTATGATGGGCGGCGGCAGCATA
>JAJONN010000085.1 GCA_021323455.1 Alphaproteobacteria bacterium
CCTGAAGACTTGTTACCCAAAGGTCCCAATTGTTGTCCGTACCAGCCCCTGCAACCCCCTTATAACCATGAGGGGGAAGCAGGCAAAAAACTAAAAATCTTCCTGAAATACGGGAGTATCTTGCCCCACATGGCCTCCTTGCCATGGAGGGGCTACCGAAAGGTAAGGGAATTTCCCGACAGGAGGGAAGTTTCTGTTCCCCCCCTCTGGTAGCCGGGTGAGGGCGTTCCAGAGGGGGAGGAAATTTCTTGAAAAGAGGGGGATCTCTTGTCCCCAGATGGCAAACCTTGTCATACTGGGGCTAGCTGGTGCGGACGACAATTTGGATCAAAGGTTAAAAGAGGTTAACGGATCAAGGGTTGAGGGACCAGAGAACAAAGGCCAAAAGGAAAGATCAGGGTAGCAATCTTATCCTTCACCTTCTTCTGAAAAGTAACAAAGAGGAGAGAGCCAACCTCCATAACCGTTCGTAGAACTTGAATTTTTTTAGGAGATATCATAATATCTACTAAGATTAAAAAGCTCATATAAGAGATACAATAATGTCCTTAAGTCTGGTGAGCCCCTCTCAATTGAACGAGCTTATTGCTAAAGTTAACCCTGCTGCTGGCTCCGGAATGTTTCGTATAAAGCGATAGCTGCCGCATTGGATACATTGAGTGTGCTGAAGGCTCCCGCTGTCGGAAGGCAAACCGTGAAGTCGCATAAATCCTTGGTCAAGCGGCGCATCCCCTCTCCTTCAGCGCCCATGACAAGGGCGATTTTGCCTTTCAGGTCAGCCTGGTCCAAACGCTTCGCGCCTGATTCAGCAAACCCGACGCACCAAAACCCAATATCCTTCAAATCTTTTAAGGCATGGGCCAAGTTTGTTACGCGAATAAGGGGGACAATCTCCAATGCTCCTGAGGCGGACTTAGCCAAAACCCCTGACTCAGACGGGGCATTCCGGTCTGTTAAAATAAGCGCTTTCGCCCCAAAGACCGCCGCTGAACGCAAAATAGCCCCCACGTTGTGTGGGTCGCTCAGCTGATCCAAAACAACAACGCATTGATTGGAAGAAAGGTCGCTTTCCAAATCATCAATGGTCATTTGCGGAAGCGGTGCAACCTGTACGGCAACCCCCTGGTGGACAGACCCAGGTGGTAACAACGCTTCGAGCCGTTGACGGTCTACCAGCTTGACGTTTGCATGGTTGTTTGCACGGGACACATCTGTCAAAACTTTGGCTAAAATGCCTTCATTCATGACATGGGTCGCCATAATCTGCCGACGCGGGTTTTCCAAAGCCATACGACAGGCATGAATACCATAAAGCCAGAGAGGAGAGCCAGACTTTTGGGGTTTCATAAAGCCGTTTACCGGATCCAGGTAAAGAAACGGCCCAATCGCAGCCCTGAAAGCCAGCGTTGAGGTTCATACCACTTGGCTTCTGTGGAAAACCAAAGGAGCTGGGCTGGCCCAATGAGCTTTTCAGCCGGGACAAATCCAATCGGGTTCATGGCCCGGCTATCCCAGGAGTGGTCGCGATTATCACCCACCATAAAGAAGTGTCCTGCAGGAACGACAAATTCCGGCGTATCATCAAACTCCCCTTCCCCAAAGGGTTTATCTTTCAGGATCTTATGAGTCACCCCATTGGGCAAGGTTTCGATGTATTGAGACATTACCTTAACCTCATTTGGCTTACGCGGATCAATCATTAAATAGTCCTCGATCTTCTCTAACGTTACAGGCATCCCGTTAATATGGAGAACACCTTTGCGCATTTGAACGCGGTCTCCAGGCAAGCCGACGCAGCGCTTGATAAAGTCATCTTTTGAATTCGGTTCGCCATTAAAAGCAAGGACCTGACCAAGCTTGGGGTCTTGCCCAAAAATGCGGCCTTCAAAAATCTTGGGATGGTACCAAGGCAACGAATAGGGGCTATAACCATAGCTGAATTTAGAAGCAACAAAGAAATCTCCCACTTCCAGCGTGGGATACATAGACCCTGAGGGAACATAAAAAGGCTGGAATAAAAATGTTTGGATCAATATAGCAATAACAAATGCCCAAAGAAGCCCCAAAACCTCTTGTACCGTTCTCTTGAACATAATCTTTCATTCCTTTAAAATTAAATAGATATTACGCTAATAATAGCAAATGCTTGGGCATATGGCCACTCATCAGATACGCTCACGTGGAGATGGGGGGCATATCCTGCAGGTGTCTGGTTTTTGAGGACTTCCCGCGCAACGCCAGATAATTCCACCCGCGGTGCTTCCTTAAATTCACGGAAAATTTCAATATCATGCCAAATGATGCCCTTGGCAAGCCCCGTTCCTAAAGCCTTTAGAACAGCTTCTTTCATCGCAAACAGCTTGGCGTATCCTGCAGCTTGATGAGACCGTTGGGCTATTCGTGCTTGCTCCTGGGACGTAAATACGCGATTAACAAACCGGGACCCGAACCGTTTTAACGTGTTCTCTATGCGTCGGCAGTCAACCAGATCATTTCCAATACCAAGAATCATCCCTCCTATCTCTCTTTCCCCACGCGTCACAGCCGTTCAACAGAATTGACGGTAGAGAGCGCCCGCAAGCTTGCAATAATCGCTTTTAAATGCTCTAAATTTCTCACCTCAATATCAATTAATATATCCCAAAAATCAACCGTCCGATTCGTAACTCTGATATTGGTAATGTTAGCCACCTGCTTGCTGATCGTCACACTGACACCTGCCAGGGTACCAGGCTTATTTAAACAAGTAATTTTCAAACGGCTCACATGGTGGCTCTCTAAATTTAAGTTGTCCTCCCATGCCAGTTCAATGATACGCTCAGAATCAGAAAATACGCCTAGAACATCACAATCCTGCGTATGGATCGTTACGCCTTTTCCTGTAGTCACAATGCCTGTAATCGTATCTCCTGGCAAAGGGTGACAACACCCCGCATAGTGTACGGCCATCCCTTCGATCAATCCTTTAATCGAAATGGCTGTCTCTGGGGACGAAGCCGATTTCTTCGTTACAGGGGGCGCAAGCGTCGCCGAGACAGCGTTTTTTTGCTCTGGATAGGCAGCAGCGATAACTTCACCAACCGTATGGATACCCTCCCCAACCGCGACGTAAAGATCATCAATATTCGCATGATCCAAGCGCCTTGCCGCCTCCCGCAAAGCTTTTTCTGAAATGGTTTTACGGTCATTTCGAAAGCCCTTCTGAAGAATGGATCGCCCAAGTTCCAGGAATTGTTCCCGTTGCTGGGTCCGGATAAACCTTCGGATACGCGACCGTGCCTTTCCGGTAACAACAAACCGCTCCCAAGTCGGCGACGGAGCTTGGGTCTTTGATGTCACGATTTCTACCTGGTCTCCATTCTGCAAAACTGTTCGCAACGGCATTTGCCGACCGTTTATTTTGACGCTGACCGTGTGATCCCCAATCGCCGAGTGAACCGCATAGGCAAAATCAATCGGTGTTGCGCCACGTGGCAAAGAAATAAGGTCCCCTTTGGGTGTAAAGCAAAAAACTTCGTCCTGAAACATCTCCAGCTTGGTATGTTCCAGAAACTCTTCCGGGCCAGAAGCATGCTCCATAATTTCCAGCAATCCTCTAAGCCAGGCATAGTGGCGCCCATCATGAGATTTTCCTTGCTTATATTGCCAGTGGGCAGCAATCCCTAACTCTGCGATATTGTGCATCGTTAGGGTACGAATTTGAATTTCAATACGATGGTTTAAGGGACCAATAACAGTCGTGTGGATAGATTGGTACCCGTTTGGCTTCGGGGTTGAAATAAAATCTTTAAATCTTCCCGGAACAAGTGGGTAGTAACTATGGATTATGCCGAGTACTTGGTAACATTGATCAACGGTATCCACTGCAATACGAAAAGCCATAATATCCGACAATTGCTCAAACGCAATGTTCTTGCTTTGCATCTTCTTCCAGATAGAATAAGGCATCTTCTCCCGCCCGGAGACTTGGGCCGTAACACCCGCCGCTTCGATAACCTCCTTCAATTCTGTCATAATCTGGGTCACAGGATTTTCAGTGGTGTCATGCAAAAATTTTAAACGGCTCAAGAGTGAATCTCGGGCTTCGGGATTTAATTGAGCAAAAGCAAGGTCTTCCAGTTCGTCTTTGAAACTTTGCATGCCCATCCGTTCAGATAACGGAACATAAATATCCATTGTTTCATGCGCAATGCGCCGCCGTTTTTCAAGGGAAGGAATAAAGTGCAATGTTCGCATATTGTGTAAACGGTCCGCGAGCTTTACCAGAAGAACCCGGATATCTGT
>JAJONN010000015.1 GCA_021323455.1 Alphaproteobacteria bacterium
CACCATGATATCGGTTACGCTATCTTCATTTAACAGGTGTTCGAGGGGGCCAAAGCCAATCATGTCATTGACGATGTCTGTTGCAACCTGTTTTTGTTCACGGCGGTTAAGCTGCACCCCTTGGGTATTCACAAACTGAACAACAAAGTCTTCAGTTTCTTGTTGAAGCTCTTCAGGGGTCATATGAACAGCTGTGTTCGGATCGATCCTGATCATCAAGGCATTATAAATGATAGAACGCAAGGGCATTAAGCGGCTGTTCACACTCTCTTGCGTAGACATTTGCGTCAATTGGTCCTTGGTAGTTGCGATGGTCGTCATCAGGATCCTCTTAACCTTGTGAACAAGGCATCATCAAGCTATATGAAAAGCTTTAGCTCCTCCTTTTTAAATAAACAAAGAACCTAGAGGTTCTGAGTTTAAAGCTTGCTGGAAATGCTGGTAAAGCTGCCTGAAACCTTCGTTCCCACCGTTGTAATGGCGGTAACGGCCGCAAGGGCAATCAAAGCAGTAATGAGTGCATACTCAACCAGGCCACCACCTTGTTCTGTTTTGCAAAATAAAGATAACAGTTTCATTTTTCTCACTCCTCTAAATCATTTAACTATTTTAATTGTTGTGACTTTTGTGAAGGCAAACAATTAAACTTCATCTCCTTGACTTAATCATTTTGAGGGGGCAGATATTAATACACAGTTAATAAGGGAATTTATTTTTGCAGTTGATGATAGAAAAACAGGGAAAGCCATTTTCAAAACCTTGGATGGGGTCCTGAAAATGGCCTTTCAAGATGACTTAAAGCTTGTCCGAAATGTTGGTCATATTTGTTGAGACCTTAGTTCCGACTGTGGTTATGGCAGTAATAGCAGCCAAGGCGATCAATGTAATAATGAGGACGTATTCAACCAATCCTCCGCCTTTTTCATCAAAACAAAATATACGCAGTGATTTCATATGATTCCTCCTATATATAAACAGAACCCAATCTAATTTCGCAGATTGTTATATTTCATAATGAGGAAAACAAGTTAACGAGAGCTTAAGGGAAAAGTTTTAATTTGGGTAATTTTCCTCACCCGCCGCTCTTCGCTATGGTCTAGTGAAATGGCGGGTAAGAAGTTTTATACAGGATTAGGGTTCTTTCAAAGCAAACAAAAATAGCCTTAGGAAGAACTTTAAGACAGGCGCTCTAGTTCATCAATAAATCCGCTCACAACAGTCAAGCCTTGTTGCCAGAATGTCGGGTTTTTGGCATCCAGGCCAAAAGGTGCCAAAAGTTCAGGATAGCGCTTTGTGCCGCCGGCTTTCAGCAAATCCATATAAAGCATTGAAAAGTTTGGGTGCCCGGATTCATAGACAGAGTAAAGAGAATTGACCAAACAATCTCCAAATGCATAGGCATAGACATAGAAGGGCGCGTGGATAAAATGAGAAACGTATCCCCAATAAGGCCGCACGACAGGGTCAAGAGTAACAGCTTCACCTAAGGCTTCGTGTTGGGTGGCTACCCAGATATCCCCAATATCCTCTGTTGTCAACTCTCCTTTCCGGCGACGCTGATGGACAGCCCGCTCAAATTCAAAGAAAGCAATCTGGCGCACAACCGTATTAATCATATCATCAACCTTGGAAACGAGAAGGCTCCGCCGTTGCACTGGAGAAGCCGTTTGGGCGAGTAATGCTTTAAAGGTGAGCATTTCTCCGAAAACGGAGGCTGTTTCTGCAATGGTCAGAGGCGTTCCAGAGAGTAAGAATCCTTGGTCAGATGCTAAGACTTGATGAATACCATGGCCGAGTTCATGGGCGAGCGTCATTACATCCCTCAACTTTCCATGGTAATTCACCAAGAGGTAAGGATGAAGACTGGGAACGGTGGGGTGCGCAAAAGCGCCTGATTCTTTTCCAGCTTGAGAGGGGGCATCAATCCAGGGACGATCAAAAAAACGACGTCCAATGTTTGCCATTTCCGGACTGAAGGCATGGTAGGCATTGAGGACGATGTCCTTTGCCCCCTCCCAGGAGATGACCGCGTCATCAGCCTCAGGCAAAGGAGCATTGCGGTCCCAGTAGTCCAGCTTCTTCATGCCGAGCCATTGTGCTTTCAAGGCATAATAGCGATGGGAGAGGCGACCGTAGCTCCCTTTGACAGCCGTTACAAGGGCTTCGACAACGTCATCTTCAACTTGGTTCGACAAGTTTCTTGAAGCCACGGGGTGAGAGTAAAGGCGCCAGGTATCTTCAATCTCTTTATCTTTTGCAAGCGTATTCGTTACCAGCGTGAGGACAGAGCCATGGCGCGTTAATCCTTCTGATAAAGCATGGGCCGCCTGGCGTCGAATTTGGGTATCCTTGTGGCTAAATCGATTGAGAACTTCCGCCAGGGCCATTTCCTGGCCGTCAATAAGGAATTTTATGCCCGCTAGGGTTTCTTCAAACAAGCGCACCCAGGCGTTGCGCCCTGTAACAGATTTTTCATGCAAGAGTTTTTCCAGATCCGCAGACAGTTGATGAGAACGGAACAGACGCACGCTCTCAATCCAGGGTCGGTAATTCATCAGTCCAGTACTTTCCTGGTAAGCTTTTTCCAAGGCTTTGTCTTCAATTTGATTGAGCTCAAGGGTAAAGAAAATCATCTGGGATGATATGGTTGTTGACTGTTCTTGAACCATTTGAAAAAACTGTAAGACGGGCGGGTTATTGACATTTGTTGCAAATGACAAATATCCAAAACTGACGAGCTTACCCAAGAGTTCCTCAATCTTTTCGTACGCTTGAATCGCCTGATATAATTCCTCACCTGTCCATGCACCCGTTAAAGAACCGGCTACCGTAAATTTCCCTGCGTATTGGGCCGCAAAGTTTTTTGCCATCGATGCGGCATGATTTAAATCCTCTTGAATTTGCGGATCTTTTAAAGAGGCATAAAAATCGGTGAGGTCCCATCGAGGAAGGGTGTCTTCTTGGAGACCCTTCTCATGGCGTGGTTGGTGCGTAGATGCGATGGTCATGTTTTAGTTCTCCTCTGAAATGCTTCAATTTTAGCGATTCGTAAAATATTGGTCCCTCCCGCTACTGCAAAAGGGACGCCGGCGATGACGATAATCAGTTCTTCTTGCTTGGCGAACTGTTGGTCACTGGCGATTTGACAGCCCTTGTTTACCATTTCGGTAAAGCTGTGGATATCTGGCGTTAGAACCGGATGGACCCCCCAAACCAGCGACAACCGGCGGGCTGTTGTTAAGGTGGGTGTCGCGGCAATAATTGGCACATCAGGCCGTTCCCGGGCTGCCCGAAGGGTGGTTGCGCCGGAGTCTGTAAACGTTACAATAGCGGCAATGTTGAGTGTATGGGCGACATGGCGTGCTGCTGTCGTAATGGCATCCGCTACCTTGGGGTGGGGTTGAGGGCGTGCCGCTTCGAGCATTTGGGTGTAGGTATCATCCTGTTCTACCCGCGTAATGATCCGGTTCATCATAGATACGGCTTCTACAGGATACTTACCAGAAGCGGACTCGGCGGATAACATGACGGCGTCAACACCATCATAAATCGCTGTGGCAACATCTGACGCTTCTGCGCGCGTCGGAGAGGGGTTTGATATCATCGAATCCAGCATCTGCGTTGCAACGATCACAGGCTTTCCAGCTTCCCGGCATTGCCGGATAATGCGTTTTTGAATGCTTGGGACGTCCTCTGGCGCCATCTCAACACCCAAATCCCCTCGGGCAACCATCACCCCGTCGGCCAGGTCAATAATTTCCTGAAGGTACTGAATCGCCATAGGTTTTTCCAGCTTGGCAATAATTTTTGCTTTCCCCTTGATGAGGCCTTGCGCTTCTAGGATATCCCTTGGATGTTGCACAAATGATAAGGCAACCCAATCTGCCCCTTGCTCAAGCCCAAATGCTAAGTCCATACGGTCTTTGGTTGTCATGGAAGAAATAGGCAAAATAACCCCAGGAACATTGACCCCTTTCCGGTCAGAAAGGGCGCCTCCAATGATAACTTCCGTATTGATAAAGTCGTCTCCCCAGGACAGGACGCGCAAGCGCAGTTTTCCATCATCTAAAAGAAGGTCTGTCCCTTGTTCCAAGCATGAATATAACTCGGGGTGGGGAAAAGCGACACGTGTCTCGTCGCCTGGAACCGCATCCCTATCAAGCCGAAAAAGGCTTTTTGGTTTTAATGTTACGTAAGGGTTGGCAAATGTGCCAATTCTGAGCTTGGGCCCTTGAAGATCCATTAATATCCCGATGGGGCGGTCTACCTTCTTTTCCAGTGTGCGGATTATATCAACAGTTTGTTGGTGAAGTTCATGGGAACCATGGGAGAAATTGAGGCGAAAAACATCTACGCCCGCAGAAAATAAGCTTGAAATCATTTGGGGGGATGAACTCGAAGGCCCCAGGGTGGCAACAATTTTCGCTTTTCTAAAACGACGCATGGGTAAGTAAACTTAATAAGTATTATTATTGGGTGTTCCTCATTATCTCAGTTTCCAGGCATTGAAGATAGAGGGAATCTGGAAGAAAGGCTGCTCAAAGATCTTTGGAGGAAGAGAACGGATGGGATGCGCCCGTGGTAAGTGTCATTGTGCTCGCAATGCAGGTATCAAAAGTAGGGTTGTTTTAATAAAACACGAAGAGCTGATCTCAAGCCATTCGGAATTATTCCATTTTATGACAGATATGGATTATGACTCGTCCGGTGGGGGAAGGTGATATTTTGCATGGCAGTAATCTGTCGCTAGTGTGACGAGGTTTTCTTGAGGTGTTCCTATATCCCAAACGATAAGCCTTCCACAAAGCTGAATAGTCCTTTGGGCGCGTGTCAACCTGAATTGTTCAAGCGCTTTTTTTATGGCAGTGACGGTAGAAGTAGAGGGGGATAGGGGTTCAGGAATGCTGAGAATCGTTAAACAAGGCTTGGGATTATTCCGTGCAGAAAAGTCATATTTTGTATGGCAATAATCTGTCCCTAACATAATCAGATCTTCCTGGGGGGTTCCCACATCCCAGCGGATAAGCCGACCACAGAGATGATCTGTCTTTTTGCGCGTCTCAGGTTTTCTTGTTCGTTCTTGAATTGTCCCCATTATTTTCCCCCTTGTCGTTTACTTTAATGGCAATTCCTCTTTTGCGCTTTTTATGCTCGCTGATTATAATTGGTGTTATGCAAAGAAAATCTGGTTTTTCAGTTATGAAAGCTGTTTATCGTGAACGGGGCTCTTGTAGTCTTTTTGTACAGTCCTGCTCATTAAATATTACATATAAGCTCCTTTTTGAGTCCTGTCAATACATTTTTGTAACCTATGACATTGGAAACATTCTCACTTTCCTGAGTAAGACTAAAAAACCAGGCTAGCTGAAAGGAGGCAAGAAGGAGGATATGGCAGGTTTTGACAGGACAGAGAGGTATGTCGAATAAGCCTGATGTGAAGCTGGGCTGGCATTTGTCGGCGCTATTAACTTTTGTAAAATTAACTTAAGCCGTGTCCTGGCCCTTTGGATACCTAAAGGCTCGCTGATGACAGCTAAATGTAATTTTTAGCTTGAATAGCTATTTGTTTTTTAAAAATATTTTTAATGTTCTTAAAAAAGTGGATAAAGCCTAGAGAGTCTCATCAATCGAAGAATATTGTGGCGAAAATGTGAGACAAATAAAGCTTGGATTGCTCATTGACTAAACATGAAGAGCTATGATGGGAGCCTTAGCCATAATCTCGGTTTTTTCACTCACCCCCTCTTCGTGTATCCTAAATAATTCACGTCTAGGTCCTGGGATAAGCGCCACTGCCCCGTCAAGGGTCCGTAAGAGAGCCCCCGCAGGTTAGCAAAGGAAAATCCAAGGGGGCGTAAATAGGTGGCGAGTTCGGCAGGGCTTAAAAACTTGTGCCAATCATGGGTGCCTTTAGGAAGCAAGCGCATGATATATTCGGCGCCAACAATAGCAAAAACGTAAGACTTCCAGGTGCGGTTAAGAGTCGACAAGATAAAAGCCCCAGGGGGGGCGACAAGTGTTGTACACGTGGCAAGAAATTCAGGAACATGGGCCACATGCTCGACAATTTCAAGGGCCAGTACCGCGTCAAAGACGCGGCCTTGAGCAGCAAGCGTTTCAGGGGAGGCACAGGTGTAGGTAATCGGTAAATCCATAAGGGACGCATGGGCGGTTGCTGCGTCAATAGCCTCGTTGCTGGCATCAATGCCTGTCACTGTTGCCCCTAAGCGCGTTAGAGGCTCGGCCACTAGCCCCCCTCCACACCCAATATCAAGCAGGGAGAGTCCTTCCAGCGGTTTGCTTTTGGTTGGGTCTCGATGAAAATGAGCGATCAAGCAGTCACGAATGTATTGAATGCGTGTTGGATTAAGGTGATGCAATGGCTTGAAAGGCCCCTTTTCATCCCACCATTGAGGAGAAATTTTGCTAAATCGTTGAACCTCTGAAACATCTATGGAAGAATGAGAGGGAATATGTTTAGTCATCTCTTGCTTGTCTATCCTTGAAGGGTTAAGAGTATTAAAAGCGCTCTATCCATCGTAGATGAAAATGCTGCCTAATCCCAGCAGCCCAAAAACTCATTTTTCATTTATGAAGAGTATATAAGCTGACGCAAAAAATAGCGCGGGAAAAATGGCACGTATTGTTCAAAAATTTGGCGGAACTTCCGTGGCGGATATTGCGCGTCTGGAAAAAGTTTCCTTGAAAATAAAGCGCGAGATTGACGCCGGGCATCAGGTGGCCGTTGTTGTGTCAGCGATGGCTGGCGTTACCAACCGACTGGTTGGCTATGCGCGAAGTTTAGCTGGAAGCGCACAAAGCGCAGAATACGACGTGATTATTGCGGCAGGGGAACAAGTGACCAGCGGCCTCTTGGCCTTAGCGCTTTGTCAAATTGGCATTCCGGCTCGCTCCCTTTTAGCCTGGCAAATTCCCATTGTGACGGATGATGCCCACGGAAGCGCCCGTATTGAACAAATTGATCCTCAACGACTTGAAGAGTGCTGGTTAAAGGGCGTTGTCCCTGTTATTGCCGGGTTCCAGGGCTTAACACCACAAGGGCGTCTCACCACATTGGGACGTGGGGGCTCAGATACCACGGCTGTCGCCCTTGCGGCTGCGTTGAACGCAGATCGATGTGACATTTACACAGATGTAACAGGCGTTTATACGGCGGATCCTCGCATTGTGCCAAAAGCCCGGAAGCTGAAGGAGATTACTTATGAAGAAATGTTTGAGCTAAGCGCCCAAGGGGCAAAAGTTTTACAGACAAGGTCTGTAGAGACGGCAATGCGCCATCAAGTATGCGTGCGGGTCCTTTCCAGTTTTCATGATGAACCCGGAACACAAATTGTACCGGAAAGAATGCTGTCAGACACCTTCCATGTGAGCGGCATTACCTATAAAGGAGATGAAGCGCGGTTAACATTAAAAAACGTACATAATGAAGCGCAGGTTATCGCAGACATCTTTGAAACATTGGGTGATGCCGATGTCCAGATTGATATGGTTGTGCAGGATGTATCTTTAAATGAGGGAACAGATTTAACCTTTACCGTCTTAAAAGGAGAAATTCCCCGGGCCATGGATGCGCTCCATAATGTGAAAAAAGTATCCTGCGATGGCTTGATCCTGGATCCAAATGTTGCCAAGATTACAGTTGTTGGTGTTGGATTGCAACGGCGCCTTGGCATTGCAAGTTTGATGTTCAAAACCTTGGGTAGCATGGGGGTTCCTTTACAGGTGATTTCTTGCTCTCCCATTAAAGTCAGTGTATTAGTAGATGAATCAGTGGCTGAAGAGGCGGTGCGGCTCCTCCACAGCGCCTATGGTTTGGATAAGGAGTGTTGACTTGACTTTACAGCATTTATGGCAACGGGGCTGTTCTTTTTTAGGAACGGAGTATGCCATTTTGGGGGGCGCCATGACATGGGTGTCCGAGCGCAATTTGGTTGCAGCCATATCCAATACAGGCGGATTCGGCGTTATTGCTGCTGGCGCAATGTCACCAGATCTTCTTGATGAAGAAATTCAAGCCACAGCTCAAATGACCCAACGTCCTTTTGGCGTCAATCTTATTACCATGCACCCGGAATTGGATGCCTTGGTGAGTATATGTGCAAAAAACCAGGTGGGCCATGTTGTTCTTGCTGGTGGGCTGCCCCCTGCATCTGCTATGGCGAATGTCAAAGCCTATGGGGGAAAAGTTTTATGTTTTACACCAACGTTGGCATTTGGTAAGAAGCTGGTGAAAATGGGCGTAGATGCCTTGATTGTCGAAGGTAACGAGGCCGGAGGCCACGTCGGCCCTGTTTCCGCGAGCATTCTAGCCCAGGAAATCTTGCCCGTGATTCGGGATGTCCCTATTTTTATTGCAGGGGGTATTGGACGGGGAGAAGCCATTGTTACGTACCTTGAACTTGGCGCATCGGGTGTCCAGCTTGGGACACGGTTTGTTTGTGCAACAGAATCTCAAGCTCATCCCCGATTTAAACAAGCTTTTATCCGAGCAAATGCACGTGATGCGGTTTCTTCTGTTCAGTTAGATCCGCGTTTTCCTGTTATTCCTGTTCGGGCCTTGGCCAATGAGGCAACCCGTCGTTTTTTTGAGAAGCAAAAGGAAATGATTGGCTGTGTAGATCGGGGAGAAATGGATCTCAAGCAAGCACAACTGGAAGTAGAACGTTTCTGGGCTGGTTCCTTGCGGCGGGCAGTGGTTGATGGGGATGTAGAGAACGGCTCTTTAATGGCAGGACAAAGCGTTGGCATGATTAGCCAGGAACAAACAACGGCAGAAATCATTGAAGAATTGATCGCTCAGGCAAACCACTTTATTGACAGAAAGAATCAGGGTCAACAACACACTGTTGTGACAGGTGATCCTTCGCCCGAACGCATCATAAGCTATGGCAGACCATAGCTTTGAAAGCTGGATGGCTATTCCCTGCCAAATAGATGGCATTAGCCTCAATACAGGCGTTGGATGGGGACGTGCTGTTTTGCATCAATCGGCTGGGATGAAAACAACTCTTGACAGGGTGGATTTCGGAGTTGATGACGCGAAAAGTGAATTGATCCGACTTGACCATGCTTTGGCGCACATGGTTGATGAAATTCAAATTTTGATTTCCCAACAGTCAGTCTCGACACTCCCGAAAAGCCAGGCAGACGCCCAACAAAAACTTCAAACAGAATCACGTGACATTTTAGATGCTTACTTGTTATTGGCCAATGATCCAGGTTGGAAGCGTCAGTTAAGAGAGAAAGTCCAGGCAGGAGTGTCAGCCGTAGAAGCGGTTGACCAAACCTTCCAGTTTATTCAAAAAAAACTGAAAGAAAAGGGGGAGCACTCTATTTGGCAGGCGCGTGTGAGCGATTTTCAAGATCTTTCTTCCCGGCTGAAGCGATATTTAACAGATTCGGACGTGAGGCCTGTAAGAAAGCGTGGGGACTCGCCTATTATTGTGATTGCGGACCGTATCGGCCCTGCAGAATTATTGGATTATGACCGGACGCGGCTTGTTGGGCTTGTTTTGGTTGAACATTCCCAAACATCCCATGTTGCCATTGTTGCCAGGTCTCTCAAAATTCCTGTTGTTGGAGGAATGCAGGGTATCTTGAGAGAGGTTAATCCTGGGGATTCTATCCTTGTCGATGGAAATGAAGGGCGTGTGTATATCCGTCCTCTCAAAGAAATTATACGTCATTTTGATACAAAATCATCCGTTAAGAAAACACGGCCCTTGGGGCTCTCTCGAGAAGTGACCGCGCCTTTGTCAGCGCAAACGTTGGATGGTGTGCCTGTTTCTTTGCTTTTGAATGCCGGCTTAGTTGAAGATGTAGACCATATTGAAGCAGCTGGCGCAGAAGGGGTGGGACTCTACCGAACGGAGATTCCTTTTATGATGCGGTCCAAGTTGCCCAATGTTGCAGAGCAAACAAAACTCTATCGGGAAATTTTGAAGCGGACAGGCAATTACCCTATTGTTTTTAGAACACTCGATGTGAGTGGTGATAAGGTGCTGCCGTACTTGGCACGGTTAAAATCTGAGAGTTTGACTGTGGCACGGCGGACAACCCAGACCCTTGATCGTCCCATTTTGTTGCGGTACCAGTTGCGAGCGTTAATTCGAGCAAGTGCAGATTGTGAGCTGTCTATCATGTTGCCCATGATTGCAGAAGCAAATGAAATTCAGGCAGCCCGGTCTTTATTAGATGAGGAAATAAAACGTGAACGGGTGCGCGGGAAGCCTGTGCCCACAAAAATTCGGCTGGGCGCGATGATCGAAGTGCCATCCCTCGTTTTTCAGTTACCCCGCGTCTTTCCTCACGTTGATTTCCTATCGTTGGGGAGCAATGACCTCTTTCGATTCTTCTATGCCATTGATCGGGAATATCCAGAATTATCTGATCAATATGATGTTCTTTCGCCAACTTTTTTAAATTTGTTAAAATCCATTCAAAATCAATGTCAGCTTGCGCAAATTCCTTTAAGCGTTTGTGGTGAAATGGCGGGAAGACCTTTAGAGGCCTTAGCGTTAATTGGTTTGGGATATCGCACTTTATCAATGTCTGCGTCAGCCCTTCCCGTACTCAAGGGCATCATTCGCAATTTGACTTATCAAGAAATTTCTGATTATATGTCTGCCACTTGCGCCTCTTCTTCCCAAAGCAGCATCCGTCAAAGCTTACGCTATTTTGCGAAAGACCATGGTATTCATAGTTTTTAATTCCTGGCAATAATTGAGAGAGCTACGCCATAGCCACGGGTAAGGGTGAAATTACCACGGCTTGCGACCTAATACTGACGCAGAAGGATACTGAGAAGAAACATGGGCTTATACGTCAAAGGTCTCCATGTGTTCCCTTAATGAGTGCCAAGCCACAGGGGGGGAATTATAAAATACCTCAATTCCTCGGGGCATGTTTAGCCAGGATGCGTTGCAAGGTCCGGCGGTGCATCTTGAGTTGACGGGCGGTTTCAGAAACGTTGTTGCCACATTCTGTAAAAACACGTTGAATGTGTTCCCACTTCACGCGATCCGGAGACATCGGGTTTGTGGGCGGAGAGAGAACATCAGGGTTAAGGTTCATGAGCGTGCGTTCAATCGCATCTGCATCCGCTGGTTTGGGTAGGTAATCTGTGGCGCCGTGTTTAATCGCCGTAACCGCTGTAGCAATATTACCGTAGCCCGTTAAAACAATGACGCGCGCCTTGCCATTGACGGCATGAATTTGGTCAACAATCTCAAGACCAGATCCATCGTTTAACTTGAGATCAACAATGGCATAGTTAGGGATATTCCATCTTATAGAAGCGCGGGCTTGAGCAACGCTGTCGGCCATTGATACAATAAATCCGCGTTTGGTCATTGTTTTGGCGAGTCGTTCTCGCAACGGCCCATCATCATCAACAATAAGAAGCGATTTTTCGAGATTACAGTCGGCCTGAAACATTGCTTGGTTCCTCTATTTTGAATCTCACATAATGATATGATTGTATTAAATTTTTATGAATTAATCCTTCTTTTCTGAACGCACAACCCGCATGGTTCCTGGCCACCTTATCAAACAACACGCGCCACCGTCATTGTAAAAGTGAACGTACGCCTGGCGCTGCGACAATAAAGTCTTTGCAATAAATAAACCAAGGCCAAGGCCAAGGTATTTCCCTGTCCTGGAGTTATCCTTGTGTTGAGAAGACTGAGGATTTCCGAGGTGAGGAAGAAGGGCAGGGGGGTAACCGCGCCCATCATCTTGAATAATAGCTTCAATGCTATCTTTATCCCATCGCAACGTCACGCGAACCGTAGAGGTTGCAAACTGAAAGGCATTTTGAAGAATATTGCCGAGACCATGAAGCAAATCTGGCGTAAGGTAAAAAGATGGTTCGGACCCTGGTGCTTCCTTGGTAATGACAAGGCGAATATGCGGAAGTTTGTGCGGTTGAGCTGCATGCTCAATAAGAGCGGATAAAGGAAAGGTTTTATCAGGTTGTTCGGGCCCTTCTTTTATACTGTGGGAGAGTTCGACCAGAATATCTCGACACCGCTCCCCTTGGCTAACGATGAGCCGGACATCTTCTATCAAAGGGTTATTAGGGGACAGGGAAGAGAGAATCTCTTTTGCCGCCAGCGAGATTGTGCTTAAAGGGGATCCTAATTCATGGGCGGCAGCTGCGGCCAACGCTCCAAAAGAAGAGATTTTTTGTTCTTTGGCAAGGGCGAGTTGTGTGGCTGCCAGCGTGCTGCTGAGATGGTGCACATGCCTTCCTATCTTCAGCACATAAAAAGCGAAGGAGACGAGTATAACGATAATGGCAAGCGCTATGAGCAACAAGGGGGTGAGTGGTAGAATGACAGCGTGGCCTACCTGTCTGCTCCCTTGAAAAAGGGGGAAGAAAACAGGCCAGCAGGTAAAAAGAAGCCAATTCAAGCAGGCACCTTACGCTGTAGATTCAAAGGAATGAAGTAAGGGCCGAAACTTGTATAGAGGCAGTCTCCAGGCTGCGTTAAAGAATTCTTTCCGTAAGATGTTTCTTATGGCGCGCAAGAATGTTAGGAAGCGATGTGTGACAAAAGCACACATAGTCAAAAGAAGAAGCGGCTTGCTACTAATAATAGAGTTCATGATTCCTGGTGCCTTGTTATTCGTTCTTAGTTAGCTTCAGGCCGTAAGTTTTTAATTTAATCCTTGGGCGTTTGCACAAGACTTATGCTTGTTTTTTGTTTTTTCTTTACTTACTAAGTAAAGAAAGAAAAATTAATTTTTACCTTACCTGAGACCAAGTATAGATTCTTGTTTTGAAGGTAGTTATTTATGTTTTTCTTGTGTGTATATATTTAGGGCTTAATGTTAAGCCCTGGCGTCTTGTTTCATTATTGGCGCTTATAGTTATGGTTGGCTATTTTTTTATGTTTAAGATATAAAATTATTATTAATTAAATATTATTTGTTCGGCACCATCTTGATAGGTAGTAAACCAAATCCTTAATTCTGATCCGCAGGGCTGTCACTCAGGTCCTTAGATTTTGTTAGTTAAACGTTGTGAAGCGTTACGAAACCTTAGGAGCCGGGACCCCTGTATTATAATTTCTCAACCCTATAGCGGATACATAGGTTCGGAGTCCTTAAGGAAACCGAAAGGTTCTGTAAAGGTTGCCTAAGCCCCAGGATTACAGCGCTAGAGGTCAAGGTTAATGATTCAACAGAGTAGGGGTATTGATTTTTTCCAACAGCGCTCCGTGCTGCATATTGTCGCTATATAAACATTGTTCATCCTAAAAATCAACTCTCTGAGCGTGATTTTTAGAAAAATTTAACACTTTTTAAATATAAAAATTAACTAAAAATTTAAATATTTTAGGCTGCCTCTCTGGAAGCGACTTGCCATAAAAAGAGCTAATTATGTGCGTAAGGCATGCTCAAATCACCTTGCTTAAGAGATTAAGCCAATTTACCTGAAGGTAAAAATTAATTTTTATGATATTTTATATTATAAATATTCTAAAACTAAAAAAGTTAATCTTTAACCATTAAAATATTAGCAGAAAGCTACAAAAAGGCATCAATCATTGCTTGCGTTTGGATATTATTAAAAGGGGGGCCTTAACCTATAGGAACGCGTATATTTTCGTGTTAAGCTTATGAATTGAAGGAGAATGATATGCAAATACGGCTGCGGCGGTTTATTCAGTGGGGATGCCTTTCTTTAAGCGTAGGCCTGGCTTGCTTCCTGCTGATCTATTACCAGCTTGACCGCCAACCCGATGTTAGTGTTCAGGACCGTCCAGGGCAAGGAATATCCCAAATTGGGGGGGACTTTGTGCTGACCGATCAACATGGTATGAATCGCTCAACCACTGAATTCCATGGTAAGTACCAGTTGATTTATTTTGGTTATAGTTTTTGTCCGGATATTTGCCCTCTTGGCCTTCAAAATATATCTGGCGCGTTAACGGCCCTAGGGCGGGATCTTGAAGAAGTTGTGCCGATTTTTGTGACCGTTGATCCAGAGCGCGATACGGTTGAGAACCTGAAGATATATGCCAGTAATTTTCATCCTAAATTTATCATGCTGACGGGAACTCCTCAAGAAATTAACCCTGTTTTAAAGAACTATAAAGTTTACGCCGTAAAAGCAAAGCCCGACGGTACGATGGCTGATTATCTGATAGATCATAGTACAATAATTTATTTAATGGACAGAAAGGGACAGTTTTTGAAATCTTTCCCCCATACCACGCCCCCTGAAGAGTTGGCGAAAGCGATAACAATGATATTGGGGGAAGAACAGAAGCGTTAAACTGTGTGATCAATTAAAAAGATATTGCGGCGAACCGAAGGTCAGCGAAGCTAAAATGGTGAATTTTGAAAACCGTATCGTTGAATACAAAGACGTATTTGAAAAGCCGGTAGCTGTTGGCAAATGGTCAGGGGGTTTTCAGGGCCATTCATAATTTATCCTCCAGAATTTGACAAACAGGCTTTAAAAGTTTAAAAATGAAACATGTTTTTCCAAAAAAATAGAAAGACGGTAAAAATGACCCGCAAAATATGCCCGTTAACCTCCGAGAAAGCAGAAACGGGCTTTAGCCGCCGGGCATTTTTAAAGATGGCAGGAAGTACAGGTTTCTCTGTTGTTGCCGCCCCAACGCTAATGATCCCAAAATCCTTAGGACGTGCTGAAGGAGGTTCATCTGGTTTGCTGCCTGTCAAAAAGGGTCAGGATTTATTCTTGAGCTTCTACAATTGCCATACAGGGGAATCTCTCAAGAAATGTGCCTTTTGGGCAGGAGGGAGCTACGATTCTCAAGCCTTGAAAGAAATTAATAAGTTGTTCCGGGACCATCGGACAAATACCATTCATGAAATTGACAGCAACTTGTTGCATGTATTGTATAAAGTCCAAAAACAACTCGATACTAGTGAGCCATTTCATTTGGTTTCTGGTTATCGCTCTCCCAAAAGCAACAAGATGTTGAACGCCCATAGCCGTGGCGTTGCCAAAAATAGCCAGCATATTTATGGCAAAGCTGCCGATATTTATGTGCCAGGCCGGACGCTCAAACAAATTCAAGGGGCGGCCAAGTCATTGCGGGCGGGTGGTGTGGGTCGGTATACAGGGTTTGTTCATGTGGATACGGGACGTATCCGGTATTGGGGAGCGGCTTAAAAAGCCCTAAAAATATAGGCGAAGATATACTAAGACCTCTCATAAACCGAGGGTTTCACCTTCTCCTATCCGCTCATTGCGAGGAGCGCGACGGGGCAATCTCGTTATGATCGGGTGCGGTAAGGTAAGATAAAAACATGCCATTAACAATTGAATACAGTAAGGAAAAAAGCAATGACGGTTGAAATAATTGCAGGTATTTTCGGTCTGCTAGGGGTTCTAATCGTAGCGCGGTCTGTACAGACCGTATCGCAAGGTTATGAATATACGGTGGAGCGATTTGGGCGCTATATCCGTACCCTCCCCCCAGGGCTTCATTTGATTGTACCTATTGTGGACAGAATCGGCTCCAAAATCAACATGATGGAAGCTGTATTTGACGTCCCTTCTCAAGACGTAATTACAAAAGATAATGCGGCCGTCACGGTTGATGGGATTGTATTTTATCAGGTGCTGGATGCAGCAAAGGCAGCGTATGAAGTTGTTAACTTGGCTGACGCCATTTTAAATCTGACCATGACCAATATCCGTACCGTCATGGGGTCGATGGATTTAGATGAATTGTTATCCCATCGAGAAGTTATTAATGCGCGGTTGCTGGTGGGGAACGAGAGTGACCCGTATTGAAATTAAAGACATTAAACCACCGCGCGATCTGATTGATTCCATGGGTCGTCAAATGAAAGCGGAACGTGATAAGCGGGCTTTAATTTTAGAAGCAGAAGGTGAACGCCAGGCAGCGATTTTAGCCGCGGAAGGGGATCGCCAGGCCCGCATCCTGAAAGGGGAAGGTATGAAGCAATCCATGATTTTGGAAGCAGAGGGTCGCCGGGAATCAGCGCAACGAGATGCTGAAGCGCGGGAACGGTTGGCTCAAGCGGAAGCCAAGGCGACAATAGATGTGTCTGAGGCAATTCATAAGGGATCTGTACAGGCAATCAATTACTTCGTGGCGCAAAAATATGTGGAAGCCCTCCAGGCTTTCGCTGACTCACCCAATCAAAAGTTGCTATTGATGCCCATGGAAGTCTCAAGTGTGATTGGGTCTATTGCCGGTATTGCTGAAGTCGCCAAGGAAGCTTTTGCCACTCAGAAAGAAAGGAGCGTTGAGCTTCCCGCTTCTCGCATGAAGCCTAAAGCCAGCGTCCCCCCTGCTGGAGAATTAGCATGATTTTAGCGTATTGGCACTGGGTCATATTTGGTTTAGCAATGATGGCTGCAGAACTTATGGTTCCGGGAGCCTTCTTTCTATGGGTTGGGATCGCTGCTTTGATGTTAGGCGTCACAACTTTTATATTTCCCTTCATGGCTGTTCCGGGTCAGTTGCCTTTGGCCGCCATCATAGGCCGTAAAGTGATGCGTAACCTGCCAGGTAGAGCAGAGCCTTCTCTTCTCAATCGTCGGGGGCAACAGTTGGCAGGAGAGACGATTACCCTGGATGTTCCTATTATCAATGGGCATGCACATGTGACCGTTGGAGATTCAAAATGGCACGTTAAAGGACCAGATCTACCAGCGGGTATGACTGTCAAGGTTGTGGGGATAGAGGGAAACATGCTGATTGTTGTGGGTCAAGACGGTAGTACATTAAATCATTAACTCTGGCCCCTGAAAGGGCGATTCGATAATTTTTGTAAAATTATTTGTATTTCTCTTTTCTTTATTGCAAGAAGCTAAAATTTTTGCTCTAAGTGGTAGAAAACCATGGATACGTCAGGGATGTAAGCATTATCGGGCAAATTCTTGCTGAAGCGCGACGAGAACACAACCTGACCATTAAACAGGTTGCCGCTGAAATTCATATCCGGCAGCAATATCTCATAGACATCGAAGAAGGACAACTCTCTGATCTCCCAGGGCCTGTTTATATTTTTGGGTTCATACGAACCTATGCGCGCCTGCTTGATTTAGATGAAAAAGAACTCATCCGTCGCATCCGTACATTACCCGACTTACCAACCTATGGGCGAAGCCAGATCCAGGTTCCCCTACGTGCAGAGGAAGAGCCAAATTTTCCGGTCCTTATTGTGTCAGGTATCCTCATTTTCTTGATGGCGATTGGTGGGTACTTCTTCTTAAAACCTTCGGCTCAAGTTCCTTTGCCTGTCGTAAATGAGATGGCCATTGCTGATCCAGCAACTCAACCTAAGGAAGGTCCTTCAAGCCCTTTTACTGAGGAAGGTGCTTTAGAAGCCCCACCATCGGCATTGCCTGATGGAGCGTCTTCTCAAATATCGTCACCTGATAAAACTTCTCTAGAATCTCCGGATTCATCTGTTGCTAAAGGAGAAACGCCGAAACCTGTGTTACAGAAAAAGATGATGGTGAAAGCAAAAGAACCGTCTTGGATTGAAGTTCGGGATGAATCGGGGCGTGTTTTGTTTATGAAAGTATTGAAAAGCGGCGAGGAGTATGTGGCTCCAGAGAAGCCTGGTGTGACCATTAATACAGGGAATGCCGGGGGCATTGATATTTTTATCGGAGATATGAAACTCCCTCCTTTAGGGGCACGCGGCGATGTTCGGCGTGGAATTCGCCTGGAAACGTTTCGGTAACGAAAATTTTACGCTTAAAAGCCTATCCTAATAAATACAAGAAATTTGCAGGATGATCATGGCTGATGCAGACCAAGGCGCTTTTGAGCACATTAATGATATGGGTGATATTCGCGTGCACGAGTTTTTCAGCGTCAAAGCGCTTCCATAAGATGGCAACTCATGGGGGGCCAGATATCGTTGGCGCGGATGAGCAACAGTCACGATATCCTGCCCTTGATTTAGAAGACCTCTGCAAACAAGCCAAAAATCCAAAATGTGAAGCGATCATCGATAACTTTTGCCTTAAGTCATGTAATCCGGGCTTATGTTCAAAACGTGGGTCTATTCGCGGAATGTGTCGATTGATGTGTGAAGCGGAAGATCTGCCACCTTCCTGTTCAAAGATGGGACCTTCAAAAAGGAAACAAAACAAGCTATTAAAGCAACAAGGGAGCCAGCAACAGGGATTCCTGCAGTCCAATATTCTTCCTCAGTGAGTGAGACGGGTAACAGCAACACTAGAAAAAGTATCAGATTTTCACGGATCTAAAATCAATAAATTTCAACAGTTTAGGTTGCACTCACTTTTATAAAAATAGCTCTATCGTGTCATCCTGGCCCTTAGGTTTTGTTCGTTTTCGTGTGAGCGAAACGTTACAAAACCTTAGGAGCCGGGATCCATGCATTTTGAAATTTTTCAGCACCATAGAGAATGCATGGATCCCGGGTTCTAAGGAAACCTATGGCTCGCAATCTTCGCCAAGGTTTCCTAAGCCCCAGGATGACAGCCATGAAGGTCGGGATTAATGAAATGACGTACTAGTCGTAATTGCGCAAAAGGGGCATTACTAAATTGGCATTACAATTTTTAAAGTTATGATTTGCCTTACACTTGTAATATCAAGCTCTCTGAATTTAATTCTCTTTTTTTGAATTATGGGCAATAGGCAATAAATTTGACAAATCCTATGGGCATCGTTTATAAGACCTTCCATGATAAAAAATTTCTTTAACTATTAAATATAGG
>JAJONN010000086.1 GCA_021323455.1 Alphaproteobacteria bacterium
ATATTATTTCTAAAGGCCGTTAAAAGGGGCTGGTGCAGTACGCTCATTAGCCCGCCCATCATCCCCAGAAAGGCAATCATCCGAATAAAATAGCGATGGATGTAACTCATTGAAAACGCCCCTTAATTGTTGCCTGATTTTTATGGACCACTCTAGACCAAAACACGCTTCCTGCAAAGGACAATCCCATAAAATAAAGAGGTCCTGGCTTTAAAAGAGAACCGCGTTAAATGTTTTATACCTTTATATACCTCCTTAGAACCATAGGCGATTTAAAAATATAATTTTTAGTAAAACTTATTGCTTTTTTTATAAAAAAAACTATTTCAAATAATGCGAGTCAATATCCCAAAGGAGGCTAACATGATTATAGATATTAATGGAACCAATAAAAGCGACAGCATTACAGGCAATGCATCAGACGACGAGAAGATTACAGCAGGGAATGGTGACGACATCGTTAACGCGGGAGCAGGAGATGATATCATTGAGGGCGGGAATGGAGTAGATATCCTCGATGGAGGTGCCGGGAGTGACATGATTTATGCTGGCAATGGGGAAGATGTGATTATTGAAGATATCACGGCCAATCAAGGCTACGCTGACTATATTGATGGCGGTAACGGCGTCGATACCATCAGGATTTTCGGCACGCAGGCGCAATTCAGTGCCTTATCGTCAGCCATTGCTGCATTCAATGCCTCTGATAAAAACGTGGAGTTTAATTTTGGTGACTACGTGGCCAAAACCCCAAACCCAGACGTAACGCTTATTGGAACTGAAGAAGGTGACTTTCTTTCTGGTGGGTCAGGAAATGACAAGCTTTATGGCGAAGGAGGAGATGACGCTCTTAAAGGGGGTGCAGGAAACGACATTCTTATGGGAGGTACAGCGCATGACTCTCTTGTGGGAGGTACAGGGAATGACTTTCTTGATGGAGGTGATGGTTCTGACATAGCTATCTATGAAGATGCCACTTCTGTTGATGGCAAGACTGGGGTAACCGTTGATCTTAATATAATAGGCAGTTCTCAAAATGTGGGCGGTGGGCTTGGGATGGATACTTTAAACTCCATCGAAGACCTTGCTGGCTCAAACTTTAATGATATCCTAAGGGGGAACGGGGATAATAATACCCTTTCAGGCCTTGCTGGAGATGACAGGCTTTATGGGGACGCAGGAAATGACCGGCTTTTCGGGGGCACAGGGGATGATATTCTTGAAGGAGGCTCTGGTGAGAATACATTATTTGGCGAAGAAGGTGCTGATACGTTTGTGTTTAACCTGGCTGCCAATGACGGGCATGATAGAGTTATAGATTTTACAGCCAGCGAGGGCGACAAAATACAATTCCTAGGAGTTCCTTCGCAAATGCTCGACTCGATGGCGACAGTGACTTATCATGGAAATGGGCTGGAAAGTGGGTATGTGCGTGTGAGCTTTAATCAAGGCTTATCTGTTATTGAATTTATCGGTGTCGAAGTCACGGACCCAACCAATCTAAGTCTACAAGCAATCTTTGGTAATCAGATTATTATTCTGTAGCAGTGAGGTTGACTGGGACATAAGAAGTCTCTTAATACTGCCCGATTAAGAAAAGCCAGGATGGTTCACTATCCTGGCTACCTCCTTTTTCCGCTGAAATTCCCCAAAACAATCAGCTGCTCATAACTCTCCTCTTGCGGATTGTTCGCGGCATTTTATTAAAAGGAAATGGACGGGTTGAAGTATGGCCCAACCTTTGGCCGATCATTCTCTTTATGCTCGGGGCCATGACGCTTGCCACGATGCGCTATCGAGAAACACTCGATTAAAGACCGAACAAAGATACATCACCAAATTAACTATTGTCATTTTAGTGATGGATCTATCATCATCATATTATATCACCAAAATGGTGATTGCGCTTTTGGTGATAGATCTATTATCATCAGATTACATCACTAAAACGACAATTACACTTTTAGTAATCTATAGTAAGGAGACTATCCATGACCTTTATCAATCATTTCATTGGTAGGCAAAAAGAACTCAAGCAACTCAATTTGCTATTGAAAAAAAACTCCGCAAGCCTGGTGGTTGTAAAAGGCAGACGGCGCATTGGAAAAAGCCGCTTAATCGAAGAATTTGGCAAGGACTTCAAGACCCTTGTTTTTTCAGGGGTCCCTCCTACAGAAAACACCACTCTTAAGGGAGAACTGCATGAGTTTGGCTGGCAGCTGGGAAAAGCCCTTGGACAGCCGCCTTTTAAAGATGATGACTGGAATGATCTATTCTTAAGGTTAGCTCACCATACCCGAAAAGGCCGAATCCTTATATTATTGGATGAGATTTCATGGATGGGGTCAAAAGATCCTCATTTTCTTGGAAAGCTTAAAAACGTCTGGGACTTGGAGCTTAAAAAAAACCCTCAGCTTATCCTCGTCTTGTGTGGGTCTGTCTCCTCCTGGATTGAAAAAAACATCCTCAGCAGCACAGGCTTTTTGGGTAGGATCTCACTGAACTTAACTTTGGAAGATCTCCCCCTTGCGGATTGCAATAAGTTCTGGCAAGGAAAAGGGGGGGAAATCACCCCTTATGAAAAATTCAAGGTTCTTTCTGTAACAGGAGGAATCCCCAAATATCTTGAAGAAATTCACCCCCATTTGTCTGCAGAAGAGAATATTAAAAACTTGTGCTTTGAGCGAAGTGGACTTCTTTTCAATGAGTTTGAGCAAATTTTTACGAATATATTTTCATCACGGAGCGAAACCTACAAAAAGATTGTCCAGTGTTTAGCCGACGGAATTTATGACTTTGAAGGCATCTGTAACAAGCTTAACCTGGAAAAAAGCGGTGTTATAAGCGAATACTTAGCAGACCTCGTTGAGTCAGGGTTTGTTAGAAGGGACTTCACATGGCACCTCCAAAACGGAAAACGGTCCAAGTTGAGCCATTACCGCATTAGCGACAATTATTTAAGGTTTTATCTCAAATATATAGCGCCGAACAAGGAAAAGATTGAACGAGATAATTACGTAGGCCAATCCCTCACCTTCCTGCCTGGATGGGAAGGAATCATGGGGTTACAGTTTGAAAACCTGGTGCTGAATAACCGCCAGTCCCTTTTGAAGCGCCTCAACATAAAGCCGGATGAAGTTATTTATGACAATCCTTTTTTTCAAAAGAAAACCTTACGGCAAGAAGGCTGCCAGATCGACTATATGGTGCAAACCCGCTTTGATACCTTATACATCTGTGAAATAAAATTCTCCAAACATCCTCTGAAAGCAAGAATTATTAAGGAAATGAGGGAAAAAGTAGAAACAGTAAAGGTTCCCCGTCATGTTTCCCGAAGACCAGTCTTAATTCACGTCAACGGAATAAACGATGACGTGGTTGAATCTCAATATTTTTCTCATATGATTGATTTTTCTGAACTGCTTTATGAACCTTACGAACCCTAACCATCGTCCATAGTTACCATAGACTTATCCTACCGCTCCCGGAAAGAGGTTTTAACAGCGTTGTAGACGGGCTTGATCAAATATTGCAGGAGGGTCTTTTTCCCTGTATGGATGTCTGCCTGAACTGTCATGCCGACAGAGATTTTATTCATCCTCGGGTCTTTGCCGACGTAGAGTTGACCTAATGTAATGAACGCCTTGTAGTAAGGCTTTTTATTTTCATCCAGAAAAGTTGAGGCAGAAATAGCGCGTAATTTACCGCTAACGCTTCCAAAGCGGGAATAGTCGTAAGCAGAAACCTTTATATTTACCTCTTGGCCAATTTGCGTATTCCCCACATCTTTGGGGTTAACCTGAGCTTCGACTTCCATCGCATTTTCTGGCACCACCTGCATAATTTCTTCCCCTGGCTGAATGACGCCTTTCAGGGTGTTGGTTTTCAATCCTTTGATGATACCGGAAACAGGGGCTTTAATTTCCAAACGATTGACGCGATCCTGAAGTCTTGTGATGGACTCTTTCACTTGGGCAATCTCCCCTGTGACATTCCCCATTTCCGTTAACGCATCATTACGCAAGCGCGTTCCTAACTCGATCAGCTTATTATCAGACTCCGCAATAGCCTGGCGTGTTTGTTGCATTTGATTCAAAACCTGGTCCAACTCTTTATGGACACGGGAGGCATTTTCAGCTGAATTGCGGTACTCGGTTCCTGTTTTCAGGCGCTTGTCAAATAATTCTTTGTTGACATCCCGTTGCTTCTCGACAATCGCGAGTTGTTCCCGTAAATCTTTCTCTTGGCCCTTCTGGACGGCTAACAAGGCTTTTTGTTGTTCTTGTTGCTTCTCAATAACAGACCTTTGGTCCTCCCGGTTCCTCACTTGCATGTCATAAATAGCTTGCTGATCGCGGACAATCGCTTGCAAGTCATCAACCAGGCTCTTACGATCTGCAACGAACCCAGAAAAATCAGGCTTTTGCCCCAACCCGAAAGCGCGCAGCCGTTCTGCCTTGATTTTGAGGGACGCTTCCTTAGCCAACGCTTGCTCCAGCTCGGACTCCGCCCCTTTTCCATCAAGCGTCAAAAGAAGCTGGCCTTCCTGGACCATATCTCCTTCCTGAATCCGAATGTCATTGATAATACCGCCTTCCAAATGTTGGATCGATTTGATAAAGCCTGTGGGGATCACTTGGCCGGTCGCATTAGCGATTTCATCAATCGGCGTAAGGGCTGCCCACACGATAAAAGCCACCGTAATACTGCAGGCAATCAAAATATTCATCCGGCTCCTGTGGGGAGGGCGCCCCTCCTCAATATGCAAAGAGCGATTCCGGCCTTTTTCGTGATCATTAACCAGCGTCGGTGGTGTTTCGTCTGTCATGTGGCTCCCCCTGTTATCATTTCTAAGACTTTATCCTTTGGGCCAAAAACCCGCATCGCACCGCCTTGAAGGGCTAATACGCGGTCTGCCAGGTTAATCAAGCTCGGCCGGTGCGTAACGATCAGAACTGTCTTTTTTCCGCGGAATTCTTCAATGGTTTGGCGTAACGTCTCATCCCCTTCCTGGTCCAATGTATTTCCAGGCTCATCCATAATGAGAATATTTGTTTTTCGGATATAGGCGCGGGCCAAGTTGAGTTTTTGCAAAAAACCGGAAGAGAAAATATGCATGACTTGTTCATCAATACGGGTTTCAAACCCCTCTGGCAGCGTCATAATGTGAGGCAAAAGCCCTGCCTTTTCTGCCGCTTCAATCATTCGTTCTTCCGTAGCTTCTGGCGCAGAAAACAGTAAATTTTGGGCAAGCGTCCCATGAAAAAACTGGTTTTGTTGAGGCACGTAGGCAATAGATTGACGTAATACCAT
>JAJONN010000016.1 GCA_021323455.1 Alphaproteobacteria bacterium
AACGGTAGACCCCATGCCACCTTTCAGGACCTGGCCTCCAAAGATGAAGTTATTGTCAGCAAAAGTTGCCTCTGTCGTTACCTGAAGCGCCGGGATGGTAACTTTAAAAGCCGGGGAGGCTGTTTCGATGAGCAGGGTTTTGATATTGCCGTAAACGGTCGTTAACTGGGCCGCTGTATCACCATGAACTGTTATGGAGGTTGGAAAACCAGCCGATGCCGGTGAAAAGAAAAAGTCATTATTTTCAACGGCTGCGGATACGTTGACGGTTCCAGATATCGTATTCCAATTCGTAAACGCCCCAACGCTGATTGCAGGCGCGGATCCCCCCGTAATATCAATATGGAACTGATCCATCATTCCGTAAAGAGTCCCTGTCCCATAGAGGGTTTGAGGTTGGAACGTGACCTGGTTGCCGATGTAGTTGGCCGAACCATCCAGGTTCACGGAAGTGAATTGAGGATTGAACTGAACGGCGGCATTGTTGCCCCCCGTAACCGTGATGTTAAAATCCTTGGTGACACCGTAGGAGGTACCATCCGTAACATAAATGGCATTGGTGTTAAAGGTGTATTCATTCCCGATAAAGCTGGTCGGCATTTGCACCGCAGTGCTGGAGCTGCTGGCCGTCAGATCATTTACTCCTTGGACGATAAAGTTAACGGCCTTAAAGTCCCCGTAAGCGGTGGCGTTGCCAGCGGTATCGACGATCATGTTGCTGTTCTGTGAAGGATTTATAGTGTTTTCAATAGATGCCCCATCTGTAACGTTTTGGTTAAAAAATGCTCTATCTGCCCCCACAATCGCGAGGTTTTGGCCACCGCTTATAATATTGGATGCGTTAGCATTGAGTCCAGTAACTATTATGGGAGATTGTCCTAGAGGAGGCGTTGGAGCATCTGGATAAACCACTATGGGCGCATCGAGGAGCCCAAACATTTCTGTCGTGGTGGCGGTATGGCCTTGCTGGTCTGTCGCCGTAATGGTTAAGGGCGCAAAGAAGGGAATCGTATTGTTAACGGAAATGGTGCCATAAGGGTCAATGGTTACACTGCCTGAAGATACACTGGAAGGGGTCAGAACTGTTGTAGCGCCATTCTGAAGGAACGTGCTGCCCATAGTGGTGACTTGTGTTGGCAATATGTTTGCCCCAATCCAGGGGCTTGCCTCTGCTGCAAGCGTCACCGAATAGGTTGCTAAAAGGGAATTGGCAAAGAAATGGTCGAGTTCGGTATAGTAAAATGGGAGTATTGCATTATTATTTGGTCCGACTCCATAGAGGAACGGCGTTGTTTGTGAGGGTGTCGTTGCTGTGATCTGGTTGGTGGGCAACGCGGCGACCGGGGCATAAGGGAAGCTGACGGTAAGGGCGAAGCTCTCGATGTCATTCTTAAGGTCATCAAAGCTGGTAAAATCAATAGACTGAGCGCTATGGGACAGAGCGTCATTCACAAAGCTGATCGATCCTCCCGCTCCGGTGTTGTTGGTGTCAAAGGTCAGGATTGTCCCACTCAGGGTTTTGTTCGGATAAACCTGTAATAAGTACTGAGCAAAATCAGGGTCTAGGACATAAAGAGGGTTCGCACTGCTGAAATACGTTAAAGCAGGTGAAGCGGTCGAAATGGAGAAGTGATTAAAAGTGGCCGCTTGTCCAAGGTCGGCCAGGGTGATTTGCTTGAAATGGTTTTGCGTGGCTGCTCCGTCCAGCGCTTTAAAGAGAGAAGGAGAAATCTGTAGCGTGAGCTTGTCCGTTTCCGGGTTAAAAGCGGCCAGCAACGCATTACCTTGCATTACGGCATTTTTGGTGGCGGCATCTTCCAGAAGCGTAAAGGTATAGGTGTCGCTTGCCTTAATACTGGGGGTATCAGGGTTTTGGCCCCCTCCGTTGTAGATATTGTTTCCCCAAGTAATGCTGTTATTGTTACCATCTGTTGTGGTGGTTACAAGTTGCCCTCCAACAGTCGTTACAGAAACGCCTGTCAAAAACCCATTGTAACTTTGGGGGCGGCTGGTATCGCTTAAATGCTGGATATCGCCATAAAAGGTATCGTTTCCCTGGTTGCCCTGGATCATGCTGTCCTCAAAGCGGATCTGGACATTCGCAGGGGAGGAAGATGAGGCGTTTTCCAGGTCAAGGGTCTGCAGATGGGGATACAGAATGCTGCCAATGCCCTTGTCAACGGCCAGGACGTTGCCCCTGAATACAAAATCTGTGACACCCGACGTAGCTGCGCTGGTCCCGGACTGCGCAGAAACGATCAAGGTTTGCAAGTCACCATAGCTGGTTCCAAAACCAGCCAGCGTATTGCCGCCCAGGGTGATGGTATTAAGTGTCCCTGTGGCGGGCAGAACAACAGTTAATTGGTCACCAACGCCGTACTTGGTCCCGTAAACATCCAGGACATTGCCGCCCATTTGAAGCGTATAAGAGAGAGGCGCTTCGGGCAGGTTAATTGTATTCTGCCCCATAAAATTACCATAAGTGGCGGCACTTGGAACGGTTGCTTCCGAAGTTCCGATGTGTCTGTAGAGGGTGTTCTCCGGGAAAGCATAAACGCCTGAAGCAGGTAAAGCAAATTGGGAACTCAAAGTGCCGTCAGGATTTAAGGTTTTAACCACGCCTGAATTAGATATAAATAGGTTCGTGCCATTCCCGATGATCGTGTAGCCTGTTGAACTGACATCCCGCAACACGCTACTGCCTGTTGTGCTACCCATCATGATACCTGCCGTGCCGCCCATGCCGTTGATTACGTCTGTGACTTCATTTCCAGGACCAACATTAAGGCGGATGGGAACAATGGGAGAAGTGGGTGAGGTCCGCACATTCACAACCACGGAAAGGGGGTGATCCACGTTTACATATAAATCCCCGGATGCAGAAATGGTAAGGCCCTTCGTGGCCGCGGTGACGGGAAACGCGGGCGCTGTTTTAACATTGACGGATAAAGCTGTCCCACCCGGTGTGACTGTTATTCCAGTGGAAGACGGGTTAAGAATGTTGGAGACGCTCAAAGGGCTGGCAATTTCATAAGTGTAAGTTGACGCTGTTGAAATCCCTGCTGCCTTCAGGATCGTGCTGACCTCACCCGCATAGGGGGAAAGTACCTGGCTCCCGACAGCGCCCGTGGGTTGTGAGTTGGGAAAGGCAAAACGAATTTGGGGGCTGAAGAAAAAGCTGCTGCTGTTAAAGGTTTGGACATAAATAAAGCCGCCAAGATTTGCGTTAAACAGCGTGACTGGGCTGGGAGCCGTAGTAGCATCAGCAGTGCTGGCCGTTGTCCCAACATTTTTGAGAAGGCTGGCGAACATACCTTGTGTGTTGGAGGTGTCATGGGCCAAGGTGATTTTGGTAATTTCAAAAGTGGATTTAGCGCCCACGCCTTCGGAAACAGTTCCGGTGACTGTGGCAGTTTCCTTAAGGTTTCTACTGTCCTGATTGGCCAGAGATTCTTGACGGGCGCCGGGTTCCTGAAAGCTTGAGCGTCCACCTAACATGTTGGCCTGGTTCGCATTCAAGGCATTGCCAACCGCAGCACGGGCCAGGGCTGCAGAAGAGCCAAATAAAGCCATCAAGCTGCCGAGGGATGCCAAGCCGCCGCCGCTGCTGAACTGGACGGTTGTCTGGCCGCTCTGAAGGCTTTGGCTGCTTTGGTGTCCGCCACCACCTTCTCCCTTGCCTTCTTTGCCTCCTTCTTGGCCTTTTTTATCATCCCGCTCACTGCTGGTATGTTTCTTTTGGTCTTTGCCTTCGAGAGCATCCTTTTTTTTACGCCGGGGATCGTCAGAAGATGCTTTGGTCTGAGAAGTGCGTGCTTTCTCCTTTGGCGGAAGAGGCTCCTCCCCGCTGGAAGTCAATTGTTGATAGAGTCCCAGAAAATATACCATCGGAGCCACCTCCTTTCCTTGGCCGCAGGGGGATTTCCTTCAACGATTAAGACAAGTCATCAAAAAGCGAGGGGGAAGAAATGCTTGCCTTAATGATTTTGGAAAATCCCCTCAATACTTAATATAAATTTATCAAGCAAATAATCAATATCGATTTGATTTATTTTTATATTTTTGATTTCTTGTGGTTATTTCCACGATGGAGGTAAGGGGAGCGGGGCTGTTGTACTTCTTCCCTCGGGGGGGAGGTGGGTATGAGCGTAAGTAAAAATGGCGGATGAGGGTGGATTACCTACTCTCCCACCTGTCATTGTGAGGCCGAAGGCCGGGGAAATCTGTGTATTTTTGTCTTTTCCTTTCTGAGATTGCCGCGTCGCTCTGCTCCTCGCAATGACGGAAAATTATAAAAAATTCAACAGGATAAACGTCGTTGCGAGGAGCAGAGCGACGCGGCAATCTTGAAGGGAGGGGGGCAAGGAGATTGCCATACCCGTTACGCGCTTACGCATTTGTAGCCTTCAAAGTATAATAGGCTCAAAATATGGCATATATGACAGGACATCGAGAATATTTTCCTATATCCCTTCCAGCAAGGCAGGAAAAGAAATTACGAAGGTCGTGTGATCTCCTGGCTGGGACGTGCAGGTAATCTCTCCCCCAAAGCTTTGAATGACAGATTGGCAGAAGGCAAGCCCAATGCCGGTGCCGTGTTCTTTTTTGGTGTAAAACCGATCAAAAATGTGACGTAGGTTTTCAGGTGGGATGCCCGGCCCTGTATCCTTGAAAATGAGCTGGTTTGTTTTTTTGCTCCGTGTATTTTGTCCGGGTTCAATTGTGATAAAAATTTCTCCCTTTCCAGACGAGGCAATCGCATACAAGGCATTTTTGAAAAGGTTGAACAAGACATGCTTCATCAATTCTTTATGGCCTAGAAAAGAAAAATCTGCCTGAGTATTGTCCTGAACCCTGTCTTGAACGTCTCGCCAGTGAACCAAACGCCGTTCATCGGAAGAAAAAGGGTAAGCGGTTAAAGCTTCCTCTACGCAAAGCGCTATGGAACAACATTCCAGTTTCTGGTCAGCCGTTCCTTCATTCAAATTGGTGAGTAACATCGTAATCATGGTATGGGCATTCTGGCTGACAGTTTGTATATTTTGAGGGAAGCTCGCAAGATATGTTTCTTGGTCAGGGGATACCGTCTGTTCAAGAAGATGGGCAGATTTTGCTTTCGTATATGCTTCTTGATAGACGGGAAGGATTCTTCCCAGAGCGCGTCCCCCCATCATCATTGCCGATAGAGGCGTGCGCAATTCATGGGCAATTGACCCGGCCAGCATCTTCATGGTTTGGAGTTTTTCTTGGTGATTTCGTTGATGGCTTCGAGAAAAGATAAGGCCAATGATAATTGCATAAAAGTATATATAAGAGGCAAGAGAAATCTGTGAAAAAGTACTCTTTAATATTAATTCTTGGCCACTTACAATGAATAATAAATAGCCCAATAGAATTCCAAGAGATAGTAGAATAATAAAAACTATCCAATCCACTAATAAGATAAGGAGGAACACTCCTAAAGCAATATTCATTAACCATTCAATGGATATTTGATTTTTAAGTAACATATAAGTTGCTAAAAATGGTAAACAATAAAGAAGGGTTAAAAACCAATACAAACTGAGATATTTTTTTACTTTAATAGGCCAGTGCTCTGTGAAGAGTAGCGGGATACACAAAAGAAAAGCAATTAATCGAACTTCTATACTTTCGTTGATTTGAGAATTAAAATAATAAAGAATAACATAAGATAATGGATAACTAACAATTCCAAAAAGAGAAAAAGCTTTATACTGCCCTCCAAACGCTTCAACCTTCTGATCTAACAAGAGTAGAGTTTTCTTCATTAATCTCATTATAAGTTATCTCTTTCTTAAAATATAAACGGACATAGCTCCTATCGTCTTCAGGGGTCCAAATGTTTTAACATCCTCGATTCTAAAGTCAGTACTTTGTATTTCTTTTCTGAAGGCTTGGTCACAGATTTTATAGTCTCCTCGGGACAAATCCATCGCTGCATCACCATGAAAGGTAAAATTATGCAGTACTTCTATTGCAGATAGGAATTCCTCAGCTAATTTGGAAGCCATATCCAGTTTTCCTATTCTAGCAGATTGATCGATAGATTTCACATTAGAAAGAACAAACTCTATTTGCTCTTGGCTTTTAATATTTTTATTTATACGCCCTTCAAATAAATCATCTAATAAGGTTTTTGCTTCTTCTTGTGCTAAGTAGTTAAAGTTATGCTTGATAGCATGGGCAATAATATGGGAGTACCAAATAACAATTTTAATTTCTCGTTCTTTTTCATCAGCATAATTGGGGATGAACTCGTCTGACAAGATGTAATATCCCCCATATTTTAAGTTATCATATACATTTCTCAAATAATTAGATGTGTTAATTCCTTTAGGAAAGTGGTGATGAAAGCCTTGGCTATAGAATATATCTACTTCTTTATGATGTACGTATTTTGTAGCATCAGCATTTATAATTTGTACGTTTGTTCTTTTTATAAAAGTTCTAGCATAATCAATAAATTGGCTATCTAAATCTATACCTGTAAGATTAATGCCTTCAATTTTACTGACTAAAGAAAGTATCCTAGCAGGGCCACATCCTAATTCTATAACTTCAGATGAAGAGGCAATAAGTTCTCTAATCTTTTTAGCAATAAATCGATCAGATGCAGGTATGTATAAATGCTCATGTGACATAATCTGATTGTAATCTTTTGGGTGAATAATTTGGGAATAAGATGATCCGACACTAGACATTTAAATTTTCCTTAAAGGTTTATTGCTTTTATTAAAAAAGCAAGAAAGGTTTTGATTTTGATAATAATTCTTTAATATCTCTAAGAATTTTTTTGTGTTTTTTGCGCTATCACTATGGAAATTTTGTTTTTTTGTTGGTCGTTTGGTGTAATAATTTCTTTGATCGTTAATTTTTCTAAGTTGAGAAATGTTTTGATTTGTTCAACGTCGAATTTTTTTGAATTTAAAATATTAAACTCTTGATTTTTATTTATAATAATTTTTTGATCTCTAATATTTAATATTTGATCGCTTAGAGAAACTAAATAAAATTCCGCAATAGATTGCGGAGCATTCCACCTATAGATAAAGTCAAATGCTCTCGGGTTAAAACCTTTTAAATTAAATTTATTTTTTAAATGGTACATTATGTTTAACAATATCTCGTAAGTAAGACTTGTATTGTAAGCTGCCTCCAAAGTACTTTCATTTTTATTTGTGTCTATTCCAAATAATAGATATTCATCATCTCTTAACATCATTCCAATCTTATTAAGAAACCTAGATATATTTTCATCATTATTATTTCCGAATATAGTTTGTCCAAAATAAAACAAAAGCTTTTTACCATTAATATGCCAACCATCTTTTATTTTCCTAAGTCCGTTTTCAGCCAAGAAATCAATTTCTATTGCTCTTGTGTTGATGGTTGGAAATTGCTCTTGTACAATTCGACAAGCTTGTGCTGCGTATTCTAAGTTTGAATCTAAGGCTTTATAAATGGAGAATGAAGGTTGGCACGTTAAAGCTCTCAATAAAGGTACCGTTTTTAACATGATAGGACTATACGATCCAGGGCCAATTTCTAGAGCTTGTGTCACACCCTTAAGGCTTTTGCTGATCTGATCAGCTTTTTCAGCTAAAAGTTCGCACTCCATCTTAAAAGGGTAGTAAGAATCTTGTTGTATGAGGTTCTCATAAATGTAAGGCCGATGCATGTGGACATATTTTGCCATATGTCCCTTTTTAGCATAAGAAAAAAGGTCTATATAATCTTGCTCTGTATGATAGATATCATCTGAAGGGTTTGAAAGTTTTTCGACCAAATGCAAGTGAGATGGCGGTATGTTCGTCTGCTTATTTATGGAAACGGGGTTCTGAGGTAGGGGCTGGATAGTTTGTGGACAGGACGGACTTACCTGCGGCATTTGATTTTTTCCTTTCATTAAAAAATAACAACTGCTATGGCTTAAATTAAAGAAAACCGACTTTTTCTGCCCTGATATCTTATAGAAAGTTTATTTTTGGGTAGATAAATCGAACAATGCTTTATCCTATTTCATTGTTTTTTATAGTTATTAATTTATATTCTATACTAAGCTTGGTCATAAAATGAGGTTTTCAGCTTCTCCAGCTTAGTCATTGCGAGGAGCGCAAAGCGCGACACTGCAATCTTAAAGGGATAAAGACACAGAGATTGCTACGCCCTTCGGCCTCGCAATGACAGTTACGTCACGCTACGCGCTCCTCCCAATATGTATATTGGAAAGCCGCGATAGAAGGCAAAGACATTATTTTATGACCGAGCTTGTTGAGTATAGTACAGTATCAAATAAAGCATTTATTTTCGTACCTGCTTTAACAGGACAATGACAATCGCTTATTCTTGCCATACGACACCTCTAACGAAAAGCACTGTAGCTCATTTTTTGGTAAAATGTTAAACATTTTATTTCACCTCATTAACATATAATTTAAATAAAACTTTAATAATGAGGGTTTCTCTTATCTGTTCTATGTTGCCTCTAAATCTTTTAGTAAAATACCTATCTTCTTCCTTACTTCAAGAGTGTACCTCAAACCTTCTGTCTTCCGCATATCTTTCAAAAGACAGCACGCGTGCTGGGTCAATGTTGAACATACCAGGCGCAAACGCATAATAGTATGTTTCCAGCGCTCCATGGAAAGCGCGGGAAGGATACAGGTGGTTTTCCCATTCCTTTTTGCTAGGAGGGGTGAGCGAGCTATAACGGTTGTGGTGAAACATCATCTTTTTTCCGTCCTGTAATTCCTGGACGAGGGAACGCTTAACTTGTTTCATTTCGGCGGACTCCGCATAAAGTTCAACCTCGTCCTCATTGCGGACCACAAGCCCATAAGCTGTTCCTTCTTTCGTTAAAAAGAGGTAACTTCCCATGGCTTCACACAAGTAAGCTTCCCGAAACTTGTACCTTTTTAACAGGCTTTTAAAAAACGCCTGGAATTTGGAATCCGCAATGGCCTGGTTTTCAGAGTCCGCAATCGCAATGGCTTTCAGTGTAATTTCTGAAAAGCGGTTAAAATACCGCCATTGCGCCTTCTCAACAGCCTCATTTAAGAGGTCGCTCATATGGAAGTCCTGTTTGCGCACATAAGCCTGGATGAGCCCCTCATTAAAAGCGTGGATCGCGAGCGATTCATCAGCAATGCCGGTGAGAAGAATTTTTTGAATGTTGGGGTCCTTAATTCTCTTACAAATCTCAAGCCCTGACATGCCGGGCATGGAATAGTCCACAATAACGACAGAAATTTCTTCAAAGCGCTGAGGACGGTACACTTCAAGGTAGGTATCCCATATATTCACGTCCAGGGAGCGGTGCTCCCACTTATCTTCATCAAGGGTCTTGATATACCGGTTGGGAAAAGGATCAGGCTGGTAAACGTCATTGAGAAAGTGCAGGGCCTTTTGAGGGTTTTTAAAGTAGTGGTAGGAAGCGTAATCTTTCAGCAAATTCTGGTTCAAGTTATGTAAAAACTCGGAATTATCATCGATCACAACAACGCGGGTGGGGTGAAAACAACACGGGATCATCAAATTCTCCAATTTCAAATAAGGTCAATAGGGAAAGCGCTTCATTTAAAATAAGCATAACTCGCGTGCAGCATCTTTCATTTAAATCTTATATAGGGATATTCCTAAGGTTTTGCAAGTTTATGGGCAACCTTTTCTACCCGACATTGTGCCGCGCTTAAAAAGACACCACGCGCCAGGGTTCAGGAATTAGGAAAACAGCTGCTTTTATGAAAATTACCTAAGAGTAGACGAGCGTGTTTAAAGAGGGCTACCACTCTGGGGCTTAGGTTTTGTTAACCCTGTGAATGCAGGTCATTACAAAAGCTTAGAACCCGGAACCCATGTATTTTACAACTTTTCAACTATGTCGATATTGAAAGACTTTAAGAATACATGGGATTTTGTAACGCTTCTCTTCGTTCAGCTTACAAAACCTAGGACCAGGATGACAGCCTTAATGAATAGTCATACCTTCAAACCCGCTCTACCCCCCGGTCTCTCAGACTTAATGTACACAGATTAGCTCGCAAGGAGAGAGGGACAGCAGCCTCAGCTGATCCATGGCATAAAATTAAAGTTTTGGAAAACCCCTTACCTACGATGCGGGCAAACGTAACTGCGGTAAGGGGCGTGGAAGAACGGAAATCACACAGAAAACCAATACTGACTCCCCTGCCTTCCCTGAAAAAACAGGAAAGGCAGGTAAATCATTAAGGGTTGTAACCTCCCAGTGAAGTAAAATCTTATTGGAACAAACCAACGACCGCCTTAAACGCTTGGGATACAAGCTTCGTCGGCAGCCACCACCCTGGCGTCAATCGTGATGCGCTTGAAGTCGTTGGCGCCCGGGTTGGTGACCGAGTTGGGCTAACCGTTGTTGGTATTGTATTCGGAGCTCCCGTTGGGGACAGGGAGGTAGGAATATTAGTGGGAGTAGCCGTTGTCGGCATTACATTCGGCGTGCCTGTTGGGGACACGCTGGTAGGAATACTGGTGGGGTTAGCTGTTGTCGGCATTGTATTCGGGGTGCCTGTTGGGGATAGGGTAGGGCTGGAAGTGGGGCTGTCTGGTGTGAAGGAAACTGTACGTCCAAAGAAGTTGCTAAATCTATTTGGATCACTCCATCCTACAAATGCACCACCAGTTCCCAAACGAACTGCAGCGGTGGCACCCCCTATAGCGTTTGTTGGAATACCAACTTCACCGGTAAGAGGTAAGTTATCTAAGAAAAAGCGACCCACAGAATTTCTTATACCACCTTGGACACTATCCCACGCAACTAAAGCAGTCCCGTCTACTAAACTAGCAACGTTAGGACTCGATACCTGAGCTGTTATATTTAATACCGACAACTCATTGCCTGGAACTCCATTTTTGATAATGCTGCCAAGAAGAGCAAAGGGGCCTCTTGTGTATACCACCATTACATCGTTGTTCATCAAGCCAGCAGATGAGGGAACACCCAAGGCGGTATTTGTGACTTGATTAATATTAATGACGTTGCCGAATAGTGTTCCGCTTGGAGTTACTTGCGCTCCCCGGATTAAATAATTAGGGGGATTTACGACAGTGCTTCCCCAGACTATGAATCCATTACCATTTGATAAACTGGTGGAGGAAGAAGCGCCTATATTTCGGGTACCCTGCTCAAGGATTATAGGGAGGGTTAAGCCAGAACCATCTGAATTGAAAGTACTCGCAACAATGCTATAAGTCCCTCCTGTAAAGTTGACCGCTGACACCAAGCCTCTGCCTCCTGTTAATCCTGTCACAGACCCAGCCCCTTGCGCTGTAGATGGTGCTGGATTAACAACCAATGGATTTCTGATAGCTGTGCCATTTAAATAAAAAAAGCCCAGTAAAACTTGTGTTCCATTTTGGGTCCATGTTGCACACCATTTATCTGATACAGCCGCAAGAGATGGAAGGACTTGAGAGGCTGGTGCCACAGTGGTCATATTAAATTCACTCTTCACCACCGTTCCATCATTAGGATCAAAAATTTGCCCAACCACATTACCATTGTTCCACCACGCTGCTACAACATTGCCATTAGGCAGCCCAGCCATCGTTATCCCGCCTGAAGAAGAAAGACTGAGTCGGTTAATTTGAAACTCCGTTCCAAAGGTAACGCTGGCTTCAGCATTGTTGGATAATAAAGCGGCCCCATACATAAGAGCTGTCGTTAACCGGGGTAATTTCCATCCATTGTCCTGGTATCGATAAGTTTTATCTCCCTCCATGCCCTGTCCGCCTTGAGAAAAGCTTGTGGCCATAAGTAAAGCGATCATCAGTGTCCGTTTTTTTGGTAACGTCATTAGCAACTATCCTCTCTGTCGTTATATTGATTGAAAAACAAGCTTTTAAAGCGTCAGGCGTTGGGATTTTTTGTTATCAAGGAGTCCACAAAATACGCAGCTTGCAGAAAAAGCTATACAACCGGGCGCGCCGGAAATAAAGCATAAAATTTATTGTAAATTTAGCTAAACAGCTCTTATGTCTAGGGGAGGGGCCCGGAATCATCACGCCTCAAAAAAGGAAAATCACTTCGTTTTTAAGACAGGTTATTGAGCATCCCATTGAAAAAAATCCTTAAAAATTGCGGTAACAACTCCTTGCCTCCAGTCTGAAGCCGAAACATAAGCGGGTATGGTTTCAGGTAGGCGCGACATATCGAAGCGGCCTTGCAGACGACTACATGGTTAAGGCGTATAAGGACTTAGAGGGTGCCCTTAACAATCTCAAGCACGCAGCTATAAGTACGTAAAATAGGAAAGGTTTTAGCTCAAGCTGGCAAAACTTATAAGGGTTAGGGCAGGGGGAAAGACCACCTCTCCCTAAAGCATGTGATAATTGAACGCCTGTGACGATTTGGAGAATATGCCCTGCTTAAGGGGTAAGATATTTGTGATCAATCCTTACGCGGAAACCGTTCTACATCATTTAGCACATCAGGTAGAGGAAAAAGATGCCTATAGACCTTGTCAAGCTTCATAAATGTCGATATATAAAGCGTCACAAGCTGATTGACAGTTAGTTGTGTTCTTTATTAACTATTATTTTTAAGGCTTATTTAAAGGATAAAACATGGGACTTTCTGTGCAAGTCAAATCAGCTAAGCTGAAACCTACACAAACACCAGGTTTAAAGAGTTTACACAAGTCTGCGGGTTTGTTCTCATCTTTGACACGTGAACAAAAAGAATCCATAGGTCTCTTACAGATTGGGACTTTCCTGGAATACTTTGACTTGTATCTCTATGTTCATATGGCTGTGCTTCTGAACGAGATTTTCTTTCCCAAAACAGACCCTCATACCGCCTCTCTTCTAACCGCTGTCGCTTTTTGTTCTACCTATGTTTTCAGGCCAGTTGGTGCCCTGATCTTTGGATGGATTGGGGATCATATCGGTCGCAAACCAACGATTGTCATCACAACAGCTATGATGGCAATTTCCTGCCTTGTCATGGCCAATCTTCCAACCTACGCTCAAATTGGTATAGCTGCTGCCTGGATTATGATGATATGTCGCATCGCCCAAGGTATCTCATCAATGGGAGAAGTTATGGGGGCGGAAATTTACCTGACAGAGACAATTCAACGCCCTGCTCGCTATGCGGTTACTGCTTTTTTAGAAGTAGCTGCAGGGTTAGGTGCATTACTGGCTCTTGGCATTGCTTTTTATGTCACATCTTCCGGTTTGAATTGGCGACTTGCCTTTTGGGCAGGAGCAGCTATTGCAATTGTTGGCGCGTTCGCACGTACCCGCCTTCGGGAAACGCCGGAGTTTCTTGAGATGAAAAGGCAATGGCTCAAAAAGGAAATTCATGAAACAAATCTTGAAGCTGATAGCGTTCTTGGGACAGATGAGGGAGCGCAGCTTAATGCGACTTGGAAAGAGCCTGTAAGGGCTAAAACTTTGGTTTCATTCTTTTTGATAACCTGTGGATGGCCTTTTTGTATGTATGTCGCATATTTTTATTTTAATCCCCTTCTTAAAGAAAATTTTGGGTACTCTCCTGAAGATATTATCAGGCACAATTTTTTTCTAGCCTTTGTTTCGGTGGTTACCAATATTTTTATAACATATCTCAGCTGTCGAGTTCATCCCTTAAAAATCAACAAGATAAGAGGTATTTTAGGTCTTTTCCTAATGATATCCCTGCCTTTCTTGATTATAAACTCGACTAATCCTGCTCAATTATTTTTAATACAGACATTCATTTTGATTTTCGCATTACATGATATACCATCATGTGCTGTTCTTATAAGTCATTTTCCGCTCTATCGTCGATTTACTTTCGCAAGCGTCCTATGGTCATTATCAAGGGCTTTGATGTTTGCTGTACCTTCATTCGGACTCATATATCTGGGAAGTTATTTTGGTCACTTTGGGCTTTGGGTTATCGCTTTGCCTACAACGTTTGCTTTTCTTTATGGAGTGAGCCATTTTAAAGGGTTAGAACGTAAGCGTAACTTATATTATAGTTGTGGTCCCTCTATTAGTTAAATTTAAGGAAGAAAAAACATGGGACTCTTTTCATCTTTGACCCGTGAACAAAAAGAATCCATTGGACTCTTGCAGGTCGGGACTTTTCTGGAATATTTTGACCTGTATCTTTATGTGCATATGGCCGTGCTTCTCAATGAGATATTCTTTCCACAAAGCGACCCCCATACTGCCTCTCTTCTGACGGCTTTTGCCTTATGTTCCAGCTTGGCTTTCAGGCCGATTGGTGCCCTGATCTTTGGGTGGATTGGAGATCACATCGGTCGAAAACCAACGATTGTTATCACAACGGCTATAATGGCCATTTCCTGTCTTGTCATGGCCAACCTTCCGACCTATGCACAAATTGGCATAACTGCTGCCTGGGGGGTGACGATATGCCGAATCGTTCAAGGTATCTCATCGATGGGTGAAGTGATTGGAGCGGAAATTTATCTAACAGAGTCGGTTCAACTCCCCGCTCGTTATCCGGCCACCGCTTTTTTGCATGTCTCTTCTGTTTTAGGTGCTTTGGCCGCCCTTGGCATTGCTTTTTTTGTCACTTCTTCCGGCTTTAACTGGCGACTTGCCTTTTGGGCTGGAGCGGCTATTGCGCTCGTTGGGGCAGTTGCCAGAACCCGTCTTCGCGAGACCCCTGAATTCCTTGAGATGAAAAGACAATGGCTCAAAAAAGAAATTCACGAAGCAAACCTTGAAGGAGACCCCGTTCATGGGGCCGCCTTCAATGCTACCTGGAAAGAACCTGTGCGTGCTAAGACCCTAACCTCATTCTTTTTTATAGCTTGTGGATACCCTTTATGTATGTACATAGCATATTTTTATTTTAATCCTATTCTCAAGGAAAGCTTCGGGTACTCTTCTGAAGATATTATCAGGCATAATTTCTTTTTAGCATTCATTGGGTTGATTACCAATATTTTCATAACATATTTCAGTTATCGGATTCATCCCTTGAAAATTAATAAAATAAGAGGTACATTAGGGCTTTTCCTGATGATATCCCTGCCTTTTTTGATTATGAATTTGACAAGTCCCGCTCAATTATTTTTAATACAAGCGTTCGTTTTGATTGTGGCACTAGATGACATACCATCATTCGCTGTATTTATGAGTCATTTCCCCCTCTATCGCCGGTTTACTTTCGCAAGCTTTCTCTGGTCTTTATCCAGGGCCTTGATATACATAATAACCTCATTCGGCCTTATATACCTGGGGAGTTACTTTGGTCACTTTGGGCTTTGGATTATCACGTTGCCGACGGCATTTGGTTTCCTCTATGGCATCAACCATTTCAAGGGATTAGAATGTAAGCGTAGCTTATATAGCAAGTCTAGTCCTTCTATTGCTTGACTTGCAGGTTGGGACTTTTCTGGAATATTTTGACCTATCTCTTTATGTCCATATGGCTGTGCTTCTCAATGAGCTTTTTTTCCCCAAAACGGATCCTTATACGGCATCAATTCTAACGGCTGCCGCATTTTGTTCTACCTATATTTTCAGACCAATTGGTGCCTTGATCTTTGGATGGATCGGGGATCATATCGGTCGAAAACCAACAATTATTATTACAACGAGTATGATGGCTGTTTCCTGTATTGTTATGGCTAACCTTCCGACCTATGCCCAAATCGGCATAACGGCTGCCTGGATTATGATATTTTGTCGAATTGCCCAAAGTGTTTCATCGATGGGAGAAATTGTTGGCGCGGAAATTTATCTAACGGAGACGATTCAACGTCCTGATCGCTATGCCGTCACTGCATTTTTAGACGTGTCTACAGAGTTAGGCGCATTGTTTGCTCTTGGTATTGCTTTTTTTGTCACATCTTCCGGTTTGAATTGGCGACTTGCGTTTTGGGCTGGGGCGGCTATTGCAATTTTTGGCGCATTTGCACGTACCCGTCTTCGAGAAACTCCTGAGTTCCTTGAAATGAAAAGAAAATGGATAAAAGAAGAAACTCAGAAAACAAATCTCGAAGCCGATGCCCTCTTGGGGATAGATGAGGGAGCAAAACTTAACGCAACTTGGAAAGAACCAGTACAAGCTAAAACCTTGGCATCATTCTTTTTCATAGCGTGTGGGTGGCCTTTGTGCATGTATATAGCCTATTTTTATTTCAATCCTCTTCTTAAAGAAAGCTTCGCATATTCTCCTCAAGACATTATTAGACATAATTTCTTTGTGGTTTTGATTTCATTAATTGCCAATATTTTTATAGCATGCCTCAGTTTTCGTGTGCATCCTCTAAAAATAAATAAAACAAGGGGAATCTTGGGACTGTTCCTGATGCTATCTCTGCCTTTTTTGATCATAAATTTGACGAGTGCCGCTCAGTTATTCGTGATACAAGCATTAATTGTGATGATGGCATTGGATACTATCCCATCATTCGCTGTTTTTATGAGCCATTTTCCGCTCTATCGGCGGTTTACTTTTGCAAGTGTGCTCTGGTCGCTATCCAGGGCCTTGATGTTTGTCATCACTTCATTCGGCCTCATATATCTGGGAAGTTACTTTGGCCATTTTGGACTTTGGATTATTGGTTTGCCGACGGCATTTGGTTTCCTCTATGGTATCAACCATTTTAAAGAATTAGAACGTAAGCGTAGTTTGTATAATAAGTTTATTCCCTCTATTAGTTAAATTTAAGGAAGAAAAAGCATGGCCCTCTTTTCATCTTTAACCCGTGACCAAAAAGAATCCATAGGTCTCTTACAGATTGGGACTTTCTTAGAATTTTTTGACTTGTATCTTTATGTTCATATGGCTGTACTTATCAATGAACTTTTTTTCCCGAAATATGATCCCCATACGGCCTCAATCCTAACGGCTGCCACGTTTTGTTCTACCTATGTTTTTAGGCCAATCGGCGCCTTGATCTTTGGATGGATCGGGGATCATATCGGCCGCAAACCAACAATCATTATTACAACAAGTATGATGGCAGTTTCCTGTATTGTTATGGCTAACCTTCCGACCTATGCCCAAATCGGCATAACGGCTGCCTGGATTATGATATCTTGCCGAATCGCTCAAAGCCTCTCTTCGATGGGAGAGATTATTGGAGCGGAAATTTATCTAACAGAGACTATCCAACGTCCTGATCGTTATGCCGTCACTGCATTTTTAGAGGTATCTGCAGAGTTCGGCGCATTGTTTGCCCTTGGTATTGCTTTTTTTGTCACATCTTCCGGTTTGAATTGGCGGCTTGCGTTTTGGGTCGGAGCAGCTATTGCAATTGTTGGTGCATTTGCCCGCACTCGTCTGCGGGAAACTCCAGAGTTCCTTGAGATGAAAAGAAAATGGATAAAAGAAGAAACACAGAAAGCAAATCTTGAAGCCGATGCTCTTCTGGGAACAGATGAGGGAGCGAAACTCAACGCGACTTGGAAAGAACCTATACAAGCTAAAACCTTGGCATCATTCTTTTTCATAGCATGCGGGTGGCCTTTGTGTATGTATATAGCCTATTTTTATTTCAATCCTCTTCTTAAAGAAAGTTTCGGGTACTCGCCTGAAGATATTATTAGGCATAATTTCTTTGTGGTCATGGTTTCTTTACTGTGCGGTATTTTTATAACGTGGCTGAGCTATCGGGTTCATCCTCTCAAGATAAATAGAATAAGGGGAATGCTGGGGCTTTTCCTGATGTTATCCCTGCCCTTTTTGATCGTAAATTTGACAAGCACCACACAATTATTTGTGATACAAGCATTAATTGTCATTATGGCATTGGATGCTATGCCATCGTTTGCTGTTTTTATGAGTCATTTTCCGCTCTACCGGCGGTTTACTTTTGCAAGTGTGCTCTGGTCGCTATCTAGGGCCTTGATGTTTGTCATCACGTCATTCGGCCTCGTATACCTGGGAAGTACCTTTGGTCACTTTGCGATTTGGATTATTGCTTTGCCGACGGCATTTGGTTTCCTCTATGGCATCAACCATTTCAAGGGATTAGAATGTAAGCGTAGCTTATATAGCAAGTCTAGTCCTTCTATTGCTTGACTCAAAAATATCTCTTGTGGGCTTACGCTAATTAATAGAAAAAGGAAATAATAATTATGGGCATTTTTTCATCTTTGACCCGCGACCAAAAAGAATCCATTGGACTCTTACAGGTGGGGACTTTTCTGGAATATTTTGACCTGTATCTTTATGTTCATATGGCTGTGCTTCTCAATGAAATTTTCTTTCCACAAAGCGACCCCCATACGACTTCAGTCTTAGCGGCCGCGACATTTTGTGCTACTTTTGTTTTTAGGCCAATTGGTGCCCTGATCTTTGGATGGATTGGAGATCATATAGGGAGAAAACCAACGATCATCATAACCACTTCTATGATGGCGGTTTCCTGTGTTGTGATGGCCAATCTTCCAACTTATGCTCAAATCGGCATAGCCGCTTCTTGGATTATGATGTTTTGTCGAATCACCCAAGGTATGTCATCGATGGGAGAAATTATTGGAGCGGAAATTTATTTAACTGAGACTCTTAAAATTCCTGCTCGTTACCCTGCTACTGCGTTTTTAGATATATCAACAAGGTTAGGCGGTTTATTTGCGCTTGGTATTGCTTTTTTTGTCACTTCTTCTGGCCTGAATTGGCGGTTTGCCTTTTGGGCTGGGGCGGCTATTGCAGTTGTTGGGGCAGTTGCCAGAACCCGTCTTCGGGAAACCCCTGAGTTCCTTGAGATGAAAAGGAAATGGATAAAAGAAGAGGCACAGAAAACAAACCTTGAAGCCGATGCTCTTCTTGGAACAAATGAGGGAGCGCAGCTTAACGCGACTTGGAAAGAACCCGTAAGGGTTAAGACTCTGGCCTCATTCTTTTTTATAGCTTGTGGGTGCCCTTTATGTTTTTACTTGGGGTTTATTTACTTTAATCCCATTCTCAAAGAAAGTTTTGGGTACTCTTCTGCAGATGTTATCAGGCATAATTTCTTCTTATGCTTAATCCCTATAATTTTCGGTATTTTTATAACATACCTCAGTTCTCGGATTCATCCTCTGAAAATCAACAGGGTAAGGGGGATATTGGGGCTTTGCCTGCTGATCTCCCTACCTTTTTTAATTATGAATTTGACGAGTTCTACGCAGTTGTTCTTGATACAGGCGTTGATTTTAATTTTTGCATTAGATGATGTCCCATCATTTGCTGTTTTTATGAGTCATTTTCCTCTCTATCGCCGGTTTACTTTTGCAAGCCTTCTATGGTCGCTATCCAGGTCGTTGATGTATATCATAACCTCATTTGGTCTCATATACCTGGGAAGTTACTTTGGTTACTTTGGGCTATGGATTATCACGTTACCGACGGCATTTGGTTTTCTTTATGGTATTAACCACTTTAAGGAGTTGGAACGTAAGCGTAGTTTATATAATAAGTGTGGTCCTTCTATTGCTTGAATTATAGCCCTGGAAACGGCTCAAAAATATACCTTATGGGCTTACGCTAATTAATAGAAAAAGGAAGTAATAATTATGGGGATCTTTTCATCTTTAACCCGAGACCAAAAAGAATCCATTGGACTCTTACAGGTCGGAACTTTCCTGGAATATTTTGACTTGATGCTTTATGTGCATATGGCAGTTCTTCTCAACGAGATTTTCTTTCCCCAAAGCGATCCCCATACGGCTTCTCTTTTGACGGCTTTCGCCTTATGTTCCAGCTTGGCTTTTAGACCGATTGGTGCCTTGATCTTTGGTTGGATTGGAGATCACATCGGTCGGAAACCAACGATTGTCATCACAACGGCTATAATGGCCATTTCTTGTCTGGTGATGGCCAACCTTCCAACTTACGCTCAGATTGGCATAACCGCTGCTTGGGGGGTGACAATATGCCGAATCGTTCAAGGCATCTCATCAATGGGAGAAATTATCGGCGCGGAAATTTATCTAACAGAGACAATTAAAATTCCTGCTCGCTATCCGGTCACTGCATTGTTAACTGTCTCTTGTGATTTAGGTGGTTTGCTTGCTCTTGGCATTGCTTTTTTTGTCACTTCTTATGGCCTTAATTGGCGACTTGCCTTTTGGGTTGGAGCAGCTATTGCGGTTGTTGGAGCGTTTGCTCGGACTCGCCTTCGGGAAACCCCTGAATTTCTTGAAATGAAAAGACAATGGCTCAAAAAAGAAATTCATGAAGCAAACCTTGAAGGCGACCCTGTTCACGGGGCAGCGTATAACGCTGCCTGGAAAGAACCTATACGGGCTAAGACACTGGCATCATTCTTTTTTATAGCTTGTGGGTACCCTCTGTGTTTTTACCTGGCGTTTATCTATTTTAATCCCATTCTCAAAGAAAGTTTCGGGTACTCTCCTGCTGATATTATCGGGCGCAATTTCTTTTTGGTCTTAATTCTATTGGTTACCAGTATTTTTATAACATACTTTAGTTCTCGAATTCACCCCTTGAAAATAAATAAAGTAAGAGGAATATTGGGGCTTTTGTTGATGATATCCCTGCCTTTCTTGATTATAAACTCAACCAATTCTACCCAATTATTTTTGGTACAGGCTTTCATTTTAATTGTGGCATTCCAAGATATCCCATCATTCGCTGTTTTTATGAGTCATTTTCCGCTCTATCGTCGGTTTACTTTCGCAAGCTTTCTTTGGTCGCTATCCAGGGCCTTGATGTACGTCATAACCTCATTCGGTCTCATATACTTAGGGAGTTACTTTGGCCACTTTGGGCTTTGGCTCATTGCTTTGCCGACGGCATTTGGTTTTCTCTATGGTATCAACCATTTTAAAGAGTTAGAACGTAAGCGTAGTTTATATAATAAGTGTGGTCCTTCTATTGCTTGAATTATAGTCCTGAAAAGGGCGTAAAAATAGTGAGCTTACACACCAAGCTACAGGCGGAAGTGCTTATATTCTAATCTTTTCTGATAATGATTCTCTTTTTCTTCGGCTGGCTGTTCCTTTGTTCCCCATATAACAAGATATCAGCGCTCGCTTCCTCAGGATCCATTCCAAACAAGGCGATAAACAGATTAGAATACAAGAGAGCTTTGGCGGGAGCGAGTTCGAGGTCGCCAACTTCCAAAGACCTCATGGTGCTGGCACTCATACCCGTAATCTCCGCAAACTGTGCTCTTGAAAGATGTAATTTTTCCCTTAAAAGGCGGAGTCTCCGCCCAGGTTCGGGGGAGATATTTTTTTTATTCATAATATGGAATCTTTTTTATATTTAGGTAAAGAAAGTCGATAAAATATAGAAGAACATGTAAAACCTATCAAGACGTATCCGCTCGTTGCATCCATCTCTTATCCCTATCTATAGATGTTGTTTTATTTGTTTATTCGTTTTTTCATTCTCCTGGAAAAAGGAAAAGATATAAAGTTACAAATTTTTGCCTATTGGTAGTTAACTCAGGCGTCTTTTGGCGTTGGGGAGAATTTTTTAAATTATTATAACTTATTTTATCAATTCTATCAACCCGCTTAAGTAGAAGCGCCAAGACTATCTTATAAAAAAATCAACTTATTGAATTTTATGATATTTTTTATAAGGTAACGCCTTTAATGATAATTTATTCCTTTGATTTATATAGATTTCTATATTTTCAGAATTGACCGTACAAGGTACGCACAGATCCTGCTATGCGCTGTATCAATGAAAAACATGCCAAAAATTTTTAAACTTGGTATTGACGTGGGTCGGTTTTATGTATATATACATCAATATAATTGATATATATATCAAACCCTGGGAAAGGAGACTACCATGCCAAAACCCGTTGATTCCAAGCCCAAGAAGAAAAAAACCTCCCATTTAAAGCTTGTGGTTTCTAACCCACCTCTGGATAAGGATCTTTTCCAAGCGACAAATTCAGGCATGGGGTTTACAGCCGAAGTCCGAAAAAGAGGACGTTCCCATTATGCTTTGATTGCTCGTGACCCGTTCCATCACCTAGGCTGCCAGATTATCCTGGAAACTCATAATAACGAAGATGAAAAAAGATCCAAGTCTGTGACATGCCACTTTCCTGATATGGTGGCTGAAGAATTAAACGCATCTGTGGGAGAAGACGAAACGCTTTATGCCCTAATTCTCATTCAGTTTCAAATGAAAATTTTAACCCAGATACTTTTATTTTGTCAGGATCATGGTGTTTCAAACTTGATTATCTACGCTAATGATACGCCTGAAGGACATGCTTTAGGGATCTATGATACTTTGGTGGTGTATGAAGACAAGATTCCTACCCTCAGAGGAACGAAAACACAAATGGTCATCCCAGTAACTCAAGAAACCTTCAGTAAATGGATGGACCATATGCATCAGGCCAACCAGGATTTTCGACAAGCGTTGTGGGAAGACCAACGGTCCAATCCTTCTATTCGGGCGTACTTGAAATCAGACCCCACTTTAAAATTCTTTGGTTAAAATGGAGGGATGCAGCTTCATCTAGAAATGAAAACCATCGAGAGTGATACAGACCAAGAACCTGCCACGAGACTTCAAAAAGCTTTTAACCCTGTCTGAGCATGACCAAGGATCAGCGCATGAATATCGTGGGTCCCTTCATATGTATTGACGGATTCCAAGTTCATGACATGGCGGATAATGTGATATTCATCCACAATGCCGTTTCCACCATGCATATCCCGCGCCGCTCTTGCAATCTCCAGAGATTTGCCGCACGTATTGCGCTTAATGAGGGAGATAGCCTCGGCAGCTACATGCCCTTGGTCTTTTAATCGCCCAACCCGTAAAGCGGCCTGAAGGCCAAGGGCTATTTCTGTTTGCATATCCGCCAGTTTCTTCTGGACCAATTGGTTAGCCGCCAAGGGACGGCCAAATTGTTTACGGTCAAGGGTATATTGGCGTGCCGCATACCAGCAAAACTCAGCGGCCCCTAAAGCACCCCACGCAATACCATAACGCGCATTATTTAAACATCCAAAAGGCCCTTTCAATCCTGAAATGCTTGGAAATAAGTGGTCGTCGGGAACAAACGCCTCCTCCAGGGCAATCATTCCCGTGGGGGAGGCACGCAAACTGAATTTTCCTTCAATTTTTGGGGTTGAGACACCTTTTGTTGTTCGTTCAACCACAAATCCCCGGATAATATTGTCCTCTGTCTTTGCCCAAGCCACCATAATATCTGCAATGGGGGCGTTTGTAATCCAGGTTTTCATGCCATTTAAGATGTAGCCTCCCTCAACTTTACGGGCATGGGTGCGCAAGCTTGCCGGATCTGATCCCGCATCAGGTTCCGTCAAGGCAAAACATCCCACGATTTCCCCGCTTAATAAGCCGGGCAGGTACTTTTGGCGCAAAGTTTCTGTGCCATAGGCAGCAATAGGGGCGATGACGAGGGAGGATTGAACACTCATGACCGAGCGGTAACTTGAATCGACGCGCTCAACTTCCCGGGCGATCAGCCCATAGCTGACATATCCAGCGCCAGCGCCCCCTTGTTCAACAGGCAACGTCGCGCCCAAAAACCCCATTTGCCCCATCTCTGTTAAAATATTACGGTCAAAATGTTCGTGGCGGTTAGCTTCAAGAATTCGGGGCATGAGCTTTTCTTGGCAGTAGGCATGAGCTGCATCCCGAATGAGGCGCTCTTGTGGTTCGAGCTGTTCATCGAGGAGGAGGGGGTCTTCCCAAAAGAAAGAACTAGACATCAAATGTGATCCCTTGCGCAAGGGGTAATGTATCAGAGTAATTAATCGTGTTTGTTGCCCGCCGCATATAGCTTTTCCAAGCGTCACAGCCAGACTCACGGCCACCGCCCGTTTCTTTCTCGCCCCCAAATGCACCACCAATTTCAGCGCCGCTGGGGCCGAGGTTTACGTTCGCAATGCCGCAATCACTCCCCGCAGGGCCTAAAAAGTACTCCGCTTCCCGGATGTCGTTTGTAAAGAGGCAAGAAGACAGGCCTTGGGCTACGTCATTTTGCAAGGCGATGGCGTCCGTAAAATCCGTATATTTCATCACATATAAAAGGGGCGCAAATGTTTCCGTACAAACAACGGGGGTTTGTTGGGGCATTTCGACGATAGCGGGCCGGACATAATAAGCATTTGGACAAGCATCTTCCAGGATACGCGCCCCCCCAAAAACGGTACCTCCTTCTTGTTGGGCTTGCCTCAAGGCGTTTTGCATGGCGTGGTAGGACGTTTCATCAATCAAGGGGCCAACGCGGTTTTTCTCATCGAAAGGATTCCCAATGGGTAATGCGTGGTAGCGCTTTTTCAAGCTTTGAACAAGGGGATTATAAAGAGATTTATGGATGAAGAGACGACGCAAGGTTGTACAGCGTTGCCCGGCCGTTCCCACAGCACTGAATAAAATGGCAGGGAGGGCTAGGTCCAAATCTGCAGTAGGGGCAACAATCATGGCATTGTTTCCTCCCAATTCTAGTAAGCTCCGGCCAAATCGCGCTGCCACTTTTAAAGCAACTTGACGCCCCATGGCTGTGCTGCCTGTAGCGCTGAGAAGGCGGATATGGGGGCTTTCCGCCAGCTTTCCCCCAGCCTGATGGCCTCCGATCATGATCTGTTGGAGGTTCTCAGGAGCAGCCTCATACCGGGCAATAGCTTGGTTAAGTAAATTCTGGCACGCGAGCGCGGTGAGGGGGGTTTTCGTCGATGGCTTCCAGATCAGTGTATCACCGCAAATAAGGGCCAGGCAAGCATTCCAGGCCCAAACAGCGGCGGGAAAGTTAAAAGGCGTGATCATGCCCACAACGCCTAAAGGATGCCAGGTTTCCATCATGCGATGGTACGGGCGCTCTGAGCTGATGGTCAGGCCATAAAGCTGGCGTGACAACCCCACCGCAAAGTCACACATGTCAATCATCTCTTGGACTTCACCACGCCCCTCCACTAAAATTTTGCCAGATTCCAGTGTTATGAGATGGGCCAAGTCTTCTTGATGGGTGCGTAATTCTTCGCCGAATAACCGCACAAGCTCTCCCCGTTTGGGGGGCGGAACAAGCCGCCATGCCAAAAAAGCGGCATGGGCGCGGTCAATCATGCTGTCAATGTCTGTTAAGGGAGTTTCTGCAATGCGGGCAATCTCCTGGCCATCAATGGGAGAATGAATGGCGAGAGGTCCGGTTGGCGAGGTGTAAGGCTCTAGCTTTAGCTTGGAGATGATTTGTTGATGGATCATCAATTGCTCTTGCCTCTTCTGCTTATGATTTCATGTAAATGTTTTGATATCTGGAATTTGTTCGATTGCTGGTATTCCTTGGATGGTAGCGGTTAAACATTTCTGATAAATTTGAATAATATAGAGGATTTTCTTGTGAGTATCTAGTTTAAAAAAATCTGTGCTTGGGTGGTTTTCTAATATTATTTTTAAAAGATCTAACGCGACCGCTTCTCTTGAGCAAGTGTGATTGATATTGCCTATGTCTTTCAAAACATTTCTCCTTAGTTTATTTAATAATATGAACTGTAACTTTTTCATTTTTACACGTATTCTTATTGTTTTGCAAGTTATTTAAATAAATTTTTTCATAATTTATTCATTTATTTTTTATTTACTCTTAAGGAAGTGGTAGGTTGGTCTGTCTTCTACTTAAACAGCCGATTTTAAAGCTTGATAACGGACAAGGGCAACATTTAAGGTTCTACATATGCCGCTTACCTTTAAAGGATCAGATTTTGAGTAAAACCAGATACGACGTAATCATCATTGGCGCAGGTGCGGCGGGGTTGATGGCAGCCATTTGCGCAGGCCAGCGAGGGAAAAGTGCGCTTCTCATCGAACACACAGACAAAGTGGGAGAGAAAATTAGAATTTCAGGTGGAGGGCGGTGTAATTTTACGAATCTTTTTGCCGCCCCAGAGAACTATATTTGCCAAAATCCCCATTTTATCAAGTCAGCGCTCGCCAGCTATAATCAACATGATTTTATAAAGCTCGTTGACTCCTACAACATTGCCTGGCATGAGAAAACGTTGGGGCAGTTGTTTTGTGATGGTTCCTCGAAGCAAATCATTCATATGCTCATGGATTTATGTCATAAAAATGGGGTGGAGATCCGGCTTAATTTGAGCGTGGGTGGTGTGACAAGGAGCGATGCGTTTGATCTCTACACCTCACAAGGTTTGATCAAGAGCAGAGCCCTTATCATCGCCAGCGGTGGATTATCCATTCCCAAAATAGGGGCGAGTGATTTTGGCTACCGAATTGCCCGAAAATTTGGCCTTAAAGTCATCCCAACCCGCCCTGCCTTAGTTCCTTTAATCGTTGACGAAGCCAAAAGGTCCTTGTTTACGGCTTTAAGCGGGGTGTCAAATGATACACTCGTCAGGTATCGCAACATGAATTTCAGAGAAAATATTTTATTCACCCATAAGGGCTTGAGTGGACCAGCTATTTTGCAAATTTCATCGTACCTTGAGAAATTTAAAAATGAAGAAATCACCCTTAACTTGCTCCCTGATTTTGATTTAAAAGCTTACTTTAATACCCATAAAAACAATAAACAAACTCCGGCAACTTACCTTAAGTCGCACCTGACAAATCGCTTAGTCGATCATTTAGCCTCAAGCCCGGACTTTCATCGCAGCATCACGGATCTTAAGAAAGAAAAGCTCTTGTCCCTTGCGGATAAAGTCCATCATTTCAAGGTACGATTAAGCGATAGTGAAGGATATCAAAAAGCGGAAGTTACCGCAGGTGGCGTTGACACCAATGAATTATCTTCAAAAACAATGGCCTATAAAAAACTACCCTGTTTGTTTTTTATTGGCGAAGTGGTCGATGTAACAGGTTGGCTTGGAGGTTATAATTTCCAGTGGGCCTGGTCGTCCGGATATGCTGCGGGCACCCATTGCTGATCTATATGTTGGGCAAATCTGTTTTCCCAAGCAGAGGAAAGGAACACTTAAGCGACTTTTCCGGCGACAAAGTGCTTGCGGCATAAAGCAATGTAGCGGTCATTCCCGCCGATCTCAATCTGCTCACCTTCGCGGACAATGACGCCTTGTCCATCAATACGGGCATTCATGGTGGCTTTACTGCCACAATGGCAAATGGTTTTAATCTCCGTCAATTCTTCTGCCCAAGAGAGAAGATAACGGCTGCCTTCAAAGGTTTCTCCCAGGAAATCTGTGCGCAAGCCATAGGTCAAAACAGGAAGCTTAAGGTTATCAACAACCTGAGCCAGTTGCATCACTTGATCCTTGGTCATAAAGTGGGCTTCATCAATCAAGATGCATTTTAGTTTTGGTGAAGTTTTTTGGATTTTCTCGATATACTCAAAGAAATGAAAGGCACGATCAAACGAGATCGCGTCATTGACCAGCCCAATGCGGGAAGCAATCTTGCCAGCGGCAAAGCGGTCATCAATGACAGGAGTGAATAGCAAGGTCCCCATGCCCCGTTCATGATAGTTATAGCTAGACTGCAACAGGGTTGTTGTTTTTCCGGCGTTCATGGCGGAGTAGTAAAAATAGAGCTTTGCCATCCTTCTTGTTCCTTTAGTTCCGGCTTAAATGTGTTTTCAACAAGCGTCCTGCTGTTCCAGTCCATTCGACCATTCCCTGGATGCGGCCTATTTCATGCCCTTGTGAGCTAATAAATACCGTTGTCGGCAGAGAGGAAGTTCGGAAAAGGCGCGACAAAATTCCACCCTTATCAACGGTAATGCTGAGGTTTTTGATTCCCTTCGCTTTATAAAAATCACGAATTTTGCCAACATCTTTTAAGTCTGTCGCCACAGCAACAATATGAGTTGTATTTTCGTACTTCTCTGCAAAGGCGTCAAGATGAGGTAATTCTTCTACACAAGGTGCGCACCAGGTTGCCCAAAAATGTAGGATAACAGGTTTACCTCTGAGATCTTTCAGGCTTTTTTCAGAAAGTTCTGTTGCGTCAGGTGCTTTAAGTTCCCAAAAGCTCCCCTCATCTATCAACTTTGAAGGGGTTGTGGGAATATAGTTAATGGTCAAGAGAGAGACTTTTTTGGTTTCTTTTTTGACAGGTTCAATAGATTTAGTCTCTGTTTTTAAAGCCCAAAATCCGGCTGTTCCGATGCTCGCTAATACAAGACCCATAATAAAATAAATACTTTTTTTCATAGGGTAGCTCCTTAACGTACTGGGGTTCCTAGTTGGTTCTATGTTTGAAGTATATATAGGAATCTTTTTAGGGTATTCCTAGACTATTCTTTTTTATATTTTGTTATAATCACCATATAGAAAAAGGAGGCGCGGCTTGATATGCTAAAGCGACAAAAAACCTACCGTTTTAGGCTTCCTAAGCGGGGGTTCAGCATGCTTAAAATACGTCCCACGGTCTCGGCAAGTTTATGGCGGTGGACAACCATGTCGATCATGCCATGATCGAGTAAATATTCTGCCCGTTGAAAACCTTCCGGTAATTTCTGGCGGATGGTTTCTTCAATAACACGCGCCCCAGCGAAGCCAATAATGGCTTGGGGTTCTGAAATGGCAATGTCGCCCAGCATCGCAAAGGAAGCTGTAACGCCTCCCATGGTTGGGTTGGTCAAAATGACGATATAAGGCAAGCCCGCTTCGCGTACTTTTTCAACAGCAATGGTTGTGCGGGGCATTTGCATCAATGACAACGCCCCTTCCTGCATACGCGCTCCCCCGGACGCTGGGATAATAATCAACGCAGAATGGGTATTAATAGCTAAATCGGCAGCCGTCAAGATACCTTCCCCAACGGCCATTCCCATGGATCCCCCCATAAAAGAGAAGTCAAAGGCCGCAACGACGGCTTGCTGTCCCCCAATTTTACCGCTCGCAACAAGAATGGCGTCATCTTGTCCTGTTTTTTGACGATAGTCTTTTAAGCGGTCCGTATAGCGTTTGCTGTCCCGAAATTTTAACGGGTCAGTGATTACTTTTGATAAGGGGGCTTTCACAAATGTTTTATGGTCGAACAAGGACTCAAGCCGATCCTGGATTGCCATGCGCATATGGTTCTCACAATGATGGCACACATAATTATTTTCCACGAGGTCTCGATGGAAGATCATATGCTCGCAAGCATCACACTTGTCCCACAAGTTATCCGGTACTTCATTTTTATGCATGAGCGCCTGAATTTTAGGACGGACAAAATTTGTTAGCCAATTCATGGAATATGCCCTTTCAGGAATTCAACAATTGACGCAATTCCTTTCCTGTTTTGAAAAAAGGAACGCTTTTGCTTTCTACCATGAGCAGCTCCCCTGTGCGGGGATTGCGTCCTTTGCGGGGATTGCGGTGACGAACAGAAAAGGTACCAAAGCCGCGCAATTCCACGCGGCCACCTTGGGCCAAGGCTTCCATGATTTCATCAAAGATCTTGCAAACCATTTCTTCAACTTGCGCGTAAGTGAGATTTTGGAAGGATGCAGTTACATTGGCAATCAGTTCTGATCGAGTCATCGGGGGTCCTCCTTGGAGTCAGAGTTTTTTTTCTTAAGATTTGGTTGATCCGCAGACAAGCTTAACCACAATTCCCATTGAAGAATCAAGGAAATTTTTGTTCTTGCGAATCTTGGTTGACGGGGTGCGGTTCAAAGGAGACCTGGTTACCATTTAAATTCTTTTCCCATACTTGTCTCTCATCGCGACAATGTCGCGATGAGAGACGAGCGAAGGGGACGGGCCAATCCTTAAGCAGGGATAAAACCTTTCTTCTCAAAAGGCTGCTGGTGGTAATGACGGTTTAGGCCTCCTTTGAGTTTTCATCGTTAGAAGAGGAAGCTTCATCTGCTGAAGACACCCCTTCTGCTACGGAAACATCTTCTACTCCGCTTTGGAACAGTTTCCTGCCTGTTTTTAAAACACCTGCTGTGAGTGTTTCCGTTCCAAAAAGGTTTTTACCCACAAATCCTGTGAAACCTGTAATCGCTCCTCCAACGAGGGGGATAGATCCAACAACACGGGCGGCGGCAGCTCCAGCAACATCTTCAGCGTTTCTAGCGTTGGCAAGCTTGGGTCCTGCAACAACCTTTATCAATCCTTCTGTAAAAGTGTCTGCTCCTGCAGGTTTCAGGCGTTGGGCCATATCCGTAACCAGCGTACCACCAGGCATATACTCAACAGCCGCTTTGACTGTGTGTCCAACCGTTCTTCCTAACGTTCCGTCACTGCGGGCTTTGTCTTCTTCTGTTGAACTATAAAAACGAGCAACGTTATAAGCCATCTCCCCTCCAGGAAGCTGTTCAAGTCCTTTTTTAGCAATCCACTGTGCTCCTCCGGAAGCAGCTGCTTTTTTAACGCTCGCTACAACTCCTTTCTGAGATTTGTCAATACCCAAAACGTCCCCCAATGCGTCTCTCACAACCTTTATTGGATTCAAATCGAATGCATCTCCATAGCAGCTAAGATCGAACTCCATGGTATCCACTCCGCCCATAGAAACCTCTTCCTCTTCTCCCTCTATTGTTGTGGCGTGTTGTAGCTGACCTTGAGCTGTTGTCTCTCCCGCGACAGTTCCTTTTTCCGATCCTTTAGCGCCAAAAGCCTTGTACAATCCTTCGAGTGGGTTCCGCCAGCCTTCACCTCTATCGTCTTCATCAGGCAAGGAATCGCCTATCTCTACGTCCGCCAAGGGGTTACCTCCCAAGCCCATAGAATTTGCGAGTGTGGTACAACGTGGCTCAAGTTTCTGTGCTTTTGCATCTGCGTTCTCCATGGCAAAAGCTGTTGATGTTATCAGGGACAAGGCCAATGTTAAAATTGATGCCGGTAATTTTGACTGTAGTTTCATTTTCATTTCATCCTATGTTGTAAAGTAAATAATTATAACCGTTGTTTTTTAATATACATGTAAGTATTATTTTAAATAATTGAAGTTTTTTAAATTAAAAATATCAATTATATTTTAATATAAGCACAGTTTTTTGATAAGGTTTTATTGTTAAGTAAATTTATATTTACTTTTTTCTCTTTTTAAATTTTATGTTTTAAAGTTAACGTGATAACCCTGAAGCGCTTTAGAGACCGTCGAGTTATCTTTATTCCACGACAACCCATGCCGTTTTCTTCTCCCTCAAATTCGCAATGGATTTGAGGGAGATGAATTTTAATGAGCTATCAAAGCATCAGGATTTATTTCCAAAAATAACCCCAGGCTTTTTTAGCTGCGCTTGTCATTGTGTTCGCTGCTGCAATTGCCCCGTCTTTTACAACCTTAAGTCCTTTGTGGACAACAGGGTCAACATGCTCTGCCATAACCTCACGCGCTTTATAAAGGGGGTAGAGAGGATTGGGGATGCTTGTGGTGCCAATCCATTTTGCATTCCCCAACCCTGTACGCTGGCTTTCTTCATATTTAAAGTGTGTGCTGCCAACCTTAATTTCTCCAGCTTGGCGCAGCGCCCCCAGGGCTTTTGTATATCCTGCCATGAGATGTTGCCAGTCGGCTGTTGCGTAAGGGATATGCAGCTTTGTTCCAAAGTGCCTGTAACCCAGGAGTCCGACAGCAATGGCAGGGACCGGATCCGTAACTTGCATGACGTTTAGGTACCTGTCATGAAACAAACCATCCAGCTTCTTGGCTGTCGCAACATCAAATATCCGGGGTGCTGCAAAAGTGACTGCTTTCACGCGGGCATCATAAATTTCATGTGCATATCCCATAAACATTTCAGACAGCCCGCCACCAAGGCTATGCCCGGTAACGGTCACATCGTTCTCTAAAAGATGTTTGACTGAGATTCCGCGTGTTTGGGCAATTTGCTCAAGGATTGCAAAAACCTGGTCTTGGGTACGGTAAAAACCTTTCATAATACCATTATGGCAGCGGAGCCCAGTGATATCATCGATGGCAAAATTGGCCCAGGCATCGGTTGCAAAGTTGTGAACAGAACTACTCCCTTTGTAAACAACACTGACGTGGCCGTCTTTATCTGTAATAATCAACCCGGAGTTCTCCACCTCTGTTCCAAAAAACTGGACACGGTTTCCTTCTGATTTCAGTTTTTCGATTTCAGAAAAAGTAGTTTTATCAAGCTCCGGGTTTGTAACATCGACATAAGCCATGCTTGAGAATTGTGCATACTTTAAAGTATCATCAATTGTGAAGCCTGCAAGTGGGGGGCTGCTGATGATTTCAGACATGTTTATCCGTGGTTTTCCCCCCAAGGAAAGGTTTGGTGCCTCGTCAGTAATCGGAAGCTCCAGCAGCTTTGATAGTGAAGGAGACGCTTCATTTTCTGTCAATCTGCGCGTATGAGGAAGCGTCTCAGATTTTTCCATGACACTTATGTCAACACGTGCATGGGCTGCTACGCTCAAGGCAACAGCTGAAATGCTTGTTAATAATACTATTTTATTCATAATAAATATCCTTTCTTTTCTAAATATACTTATCTAAATACAATTTAATAAAATCATTTTTTCATAATTTATATATGTGAATTATTTTTTCATTCTCATTTATAAAAAAATAATAATATATTTATTATTTTAATTAATTTATTAATGTTTTTTATTTTTAAATAAATTCACTAATATTTAAAATATTATATGTTTTTTATTTCTTTTAAGATGTTTGATTTTTTAAATTATCATCTACACAAATGATTAACTGATTAGTCAATATATTGTCAACATTTTTTTTACAAAATCATAAAAAATATTCAGGATTGGCTAAAAACCTTTCATATTCGATATATTGGGAAAGCTGTTTATCCTCCTCTTGCCTCTTTGCTAAAGAGGATTTTATGGTGTCATAGGGCCTGGAGCATTTTTTTCTTGAGTTAAATTCATGCTTTCAAGAGGTTAAAAAACTATTTTTATCTATATCGCAGTTGTAAATATAGGTCTGAAAACAAAATATTCAATAAATTAATTTAAAATTTAACGTTTTTTGTATGGATTAAATAATAGTATTTTTTTCGGAAAATAATAAGTTAACGTGTAATAAGGATTCTTTACGTGTTTCAAACTCCATTTTCAACGCCCCCATTTAATCCCTCCTTAATTTTTTTCTGATACACTTTTAGAAGATCGAGCATTTGAAGAGGCGAAGAGGACTGTTGTCTATGCAGCAAAATCAGGGGCAACC
>JAJONN010000017.1 GCA_021323455.1 Alphaproteobacteria bacterium
TGGCAGGTCTTTTTCCTCATCCTCCATGGCACGGGTAGCCTCAGGTGTTGAGAGGATTAGGGTGGTGAGGATTGTAGACGTGAAAAGCTTTTGGTTTTTTTTCATGGAAGTTCTCCTTTTAATAGTGAAGTTTTAGATTGAAGAGAAGAAACAGCGCCTTACAATAACATTATTTAATAAACTAGGGAATGACTACTTCCTATACTCACTCGATTATAAATTTTATTTTTTCAACAGGTTGTCTGGCTGAGTTGATTAGCCTAACTTGTTATTTGACACCCTGTGCCATTTTGCCCGTTCTTCAAAAGCGAAAATCATTTTTTTAACCGCCTCCGTGAAGACTGTCTGGATCATGCCTTGAAAAAGGGAGGATTGGAATTCAAAGTCGATAAAAAAATCAACTTCAACGCCTTGTGAGGGAGCGGGAGTAAAAATCCAATGGTTGTGAAGGTGTTTAAACGGGCCTTTTATATATTTTATGTCAATGCGTTTGTGGGGCGTTAAAATCACTTCTGACCGGTACGTGTCCTGGAAAAATTTGTAGCCAACCGTAAGGTCCGCTAAAAATCCTTGATCAGTGGGCTTTAAAACATCTGCTGCTAAAACCCAAGGGAGGAATTCAGGGTACCGCCCAACATCCGCTACGATGGCATAGAGCATTTCAGGTGGGTAAGGCAGAACCTTGCGCTCACTGTAACGGGGCATTGGCTGTAAGCCGCGCTTCTTTTAATTTTGCGAAGTCATCCCCGGCGTGGTAGGAAGACCGTGTAAGGGGGGAGGCTGCGACCATCAAAAAACCTTTGCCGCGGGCCATGGAAGCATACTCCTCAAATTCTTCAGGTGTGATAAAGCTGATGAGGGGGTGGTGCCTGGGCGTGGGTTGCAGGTATTGCCCAATGGTTATAAAGTCAACACTGGCGGCGCGAAGGTCATCCATAACCTGGTAGACTTCAGATTTTGTTTCACCGAGCCCGACCATAATGCCTGACTTTGTAAACAGGGTTGGGTCAATTTTTTTGACTTGGTCCAACAGGCGCAAGGAATGGAAATAACGGGCGCCGGGACGGACTTCAGCATAAAGACGGGGAACGGTTTCCAGGTTGTGGTTATAGACATCTGGCCGTGCGGCCACGACGGTTTCAACAGCACCGTCTTTCCTTAAAAAATCAGGGGTGAGGATTTCAATGGTTGTATGGGGGGCCTTTGACCGAATGGCTTGAATGGTCTGGGCAAAGTGGGCAGCCCCACCATCCTCTAAATCATCCCGGTCAACAGAGGTAATGACGATATGAGACAGCCTCATCTTTCCAACGGCTTCGCCGACACGCTCCGGCTCATGAGGATCAAGTTGGTCAGGGCGGCCTGTCTTGATATTGCAAAACGTGCAAGCCCTTGTGCAAGTATCCCCTAAAATCATAATGGTTGCATGCTTCTTTGCCCAGCATTCCCCAATATTCGGACAAGCTGCTTCCTCACAAACCGTATTCAATTTGTGGCCCCGCATGAGCGCTGCTGTTTCTTGGTATGCTTTTGAAACAGGCGCTTTCACCCGGATCCAGGCAGGTTTGCGCTGTATGTTGGTTGCGGTCATGCCCTTCCCCTAAAAATGGATCGCCTGTTGATAGGCGTCCAATACCGACTCATGCATCATTTCAGATAACGTTGGATGGGGGAAGATGGTATGCATGAGGTCTACTTCGGTTGTTTCCAACGTTTTTGCGATGCCAAACCCCTGGATGAGTTCCGTCACTTCGCCCCCAATCATATGAGCCCCCAATAGCGCGCCTGTTTTGGCATCAAAGATGGTTTTAACCAGTCCTTCCGTTTCGCCCAACGCCATCGCCTTGCCATTGGCTTTATAGGGAAAACGGCCAACCTTGATCTCGTGTCCTGCAGCCTTAGCTTGCACTTCTGTGAAACCAATGCTGGCAATTTGGGGAAGGCTGTAGGTGCAACCGGGGATATGGCTGGTGTTTAAGGGGCGAACATGAGGAAGTCCCGCTATTTTTTCAACGCAAATAATGCCTTCGTGGCTGGCTTTGTGGGCAAGCCAGGGCGCGCCCGTAACGTCGCCGATGGCATAAACACCCGGTTCGTTCGTTTGAGACCATTCATTAACGACAATTTGCCCCCGGTCAACCTTAACTTTCGTTTTCTCTAAACCCAGGTCAGCCGTATTACCTATAATACCGACGGCCAGAATGACACGGTCAAACGTCTGCTCCTTCCCTTGAAGGGTAACGGTGACAGAATCTTTATCCTTCTTGATTTTTTCAACGGACGTCCCCAAGAGGAAGGTCATGCCCTGCTTTGTAAATTCTTTTTGGGCAAGGGCAGAAATCTCTTCGTCTTCCTGGGGAAGGATGCGGGTTTGAAGTTCGACGACAGTCACTTCTGACCCAAGCGTGCGGTAGAAGCTGGCAAATTCGATGCCAATCGCGCCCGACCCGATAACCAGCAAGGACTTTGGCAAGGCTTCGGGCGTCATGGCGTGGCGTGCTGTCCAGATCAGTTTCCCGTCGGCTTCAATGCCCGGCAAAGACCGGGCACTGGCCCCTGTCGCCAGGATAATGTGGGGGGCTGAAATGTCCTGGGAACTTGCACCGGATGTGATGGATATTGTGCTGTTTCCCTTCAGGTGGGCGTGCCCTTCAAAGACAGTAATTTTGTTTTTCTTCATCAAGTGTTTAATGCCACCCGCAAGCTGGGCGGAAATCTTGCGGGACCGATCCACGGCTGCTTTCAAGTCAACGCTCACAGGGCCAACGTTGACCCCGTAATCAGCGGCATGGCTGGTGAGCGCCTTGATTTCAGCGGTACGCAAAAGCGCCTTTGTAGGGATGCATCCCCAATTGAGGCAAACGCCGCCCAACTGTTCTTTTTCAACCAGGGCCGTGGAAAGCCCCAACTGGCTTGCCCGAATAGCGGCAACATAACCGCCAGGGCCGCCCCCAATAACAACAAGATCAAATTTGGTCATCCGTTTCCCTGTCCATTCTTACTTTTGTACACCTTGTTCTTGCTTAGCATAAATCATGCTTTCAAACCAAAATATTAATTTTTCAAGATTTGAAGTAAAAGTGGGATTTTTATCATCTCCCACTTGATTTGCTTCCCCTATAGGCTATATTATGAACTATATAAGGATAGATTGTTTTATACAAAACCGCTTCATTTACAAGCCATAGGAGATACATTATGAGGTCAATTCAAACTCTAAAGCCTGATGCTAAAGGGCGTGTATGCCTTGGTCCCCTGGCAGCGGGAGTTAGCAGCTATCACCTGACATATGATAAAGTTTCAGGCAAAATTGTCCTTGAACCATATACAGAAATTCCCTTGCAAGAAGCGTGGCTCTTCCAGAATGGTGAAGCTTTGCGCAGCGTCCGGCGAGGGATGAAACAATCGGAGGGCAATAACCTTAAAGATGCAGGAAGTTTCGCTCAGTATATCAATGAAGATTAAATTTTTGTAAAAATGTTTAAAATAAAAAAAACTGATGAAGCCGATAAACACCTCAGAGAACTTGAAGAAACAAAACATTTACAAAAACGCCTTAAAGCGGTTCGTAAGACGCTTGGGTTTCTTGAAATCAACCCACGGCATCCAAGTCTGAGAACGCATAAATACGAAACTTTATCTACAGAGGATTATGAAGTATTTGAGGCCTACGCAGAGAATAAAACGCCAGGGGCTTATCGTGTTTTTTGGCGCTATGGGCCAGGAGCGAAAGAAATAACAATTATCGCCATTACGTCCCATCCTTAATCTATAATCTGGTTGGTAAACATGATAATTCCACAAACACAGCCCCGGCTTCTTGTTGTTGATGATGATCGGCGGCTGCGGGAATTGCTGGTTAAATTTTTAAATGAAAATGGTTTTTTGGTATCGTCTGCTGCCAATGCGGCGGAAGCGCGGGCGTATTTGGCGAGCCAGCCTGTTGACCTCCTCGTGCTGGATATTATGATGCCGGGTGAAGATGGCCTTTCTTTGACAAGCAGCCTTTCTGAAAAAGGGCAAGGACAAAAAGGGGGGGGTGGCCGGATGGTCCCCGTTTTGCTTCTGACCGCCCGGGACCAGGTGGATGACCGCATCCAAGGCCTTGAGGTAGGGGCCGATGATTACCTGACAAAGCCGTTTGATCCGCGGGAATTGCTGGCGCGGATCAAAGCGATCCTGCGGCGCGCATCGGCAATAGAGGATGAGGTGCCTCCCGAACTGGTTCTTGGGACCTACCGTTTTAACCAGGAAACGGGGTTGCTTATGAAAGAGGGGGAAGTCATTTTTTTATCCTCCACTGAACTGGTTTTGCTCAAAATACTCGCCCAAAACCCTCACAAACCCTTTTCACGAGAGGAGCTTGCCCAGCGGATTGGGCACCGGGTCAGTGAGCGGACCATTGACGTGCAGATCACCCGCCTTCGCCGTAAAATCGGCGATGACCCCCGCCAACCGCGATATTTACAAACTGTGCGCCATATCGGGTATGTTTTGTCACCGGACTGAATTATATTGACGTGTGCAGGACATCGAAAGAGGAAACAGGAGCCCCTGATGAAGCATTTATTTTTAATTGCCCCGTCGAGCGCAATTCCAGCAGAAAAAGTGTTGTTAATGCAATCTTATTTTGAGCCCCTGGGGAGAAAAGTAACCGTACCACCAGATTTATTTGGGGAAGATCTTTTGTGTGCTAATACGGATGCGCTCCGGTTCAAGCACCTGAAAGATGCTCTGGTTTCTGAAGCTGATGAAATTATGATGATTATCGGAGGTTATGGCCTGACGCGCCTGATGCCGGAGCTTCTATCATTAGAAAAGCCCCGGAAAGTGAAAACACTGTATGGCTTCAGTGACGCCACAGCGCTTCATATTTTTTTAAATCAAGTCTGGGATTGGCCATCTGTCCATGGGCCGGTTGGTCTGCAACTCTCGGAACAAAGGGTGGATGTGGACTCAATAGAACGCACTCTTCGGATTTTGAAAGATGGGTTGTCTGCCTATTCCTTACCGGAATTAATACCCTTGAATGCCCTAGCGCAGGACATAAAAACCGTTTCTGGAAAAGTTGTGGGAGGAAACCTTTGCCTTATCCAAACATCTTTGGGAACGCCTTGGCAACTGAAAGCTTTTGAGGTATCGCATCGACCGCATGCTCATGCACCTTCAGCAAGCGGGAACCTTTACAGGCGTCAAAGCGGTCTTGCTGGGGGATTTTACCAAAGGGGAGGAGGCGGATGGGTCAACGCTTGTTGGGGAGGTCCTTCATCGGTTTGCAGCGGCAGCGTCCTTTCCTGTCTTTCAATTGCCTGGGTGTGGCCATGGGACGCAAAACTATCCAATACCGTTTAATTTTGAGGTGCATCTGGAAACCTGTTAAGGCCGCCTGAGGAAAACCATGTCATTGATAACGGTTTTGGTGAGAACGGGAGGCCGATGATAGCGAATAAAGTCCCGGAATATCTTGATGTTTTCTTCATAAGATTCACGACCTATGGTCATCTCAAGGTTAAAGCACAAATATTTGCGCCGCATCATTTGAGAAAGGTCGACTTCAATGTCGAAAGCGCCACAGTCATAACAGGCAATGCTATAAACGCCCCTGACGATTTGCTCTCCTTTTTCTTTCAGCTTTTTGTTGCAAATCGGACAATTCAGGAGCATTTTTTCTCTCCTTTTGGTAATCTCCTTTATAATTATGCAAAAAGTTTGTTTAAGGAGGCGTTAATTGAAGCTGCTCTTCATCACATCCAGCCGGATTGGCGATGCGATCTTGTCTACGGGATTGCTACGCCATATGGTTGAGCGGCACCCTGGCATTGAGGTGACTGTTGCGGCGGCCCCCCTGACGTTACCTCTATTTGAGGGGGTTCCGCAGTTAATGCGCCTGATTCCGGTTGTCAAGAAGCCTTTTCGTCGGCATTGGCTGGATTTGCAGCGGCAATGCCGTTATGACCACTGGGATATCATCCTGGATATCCGAGGGTCACTTGTCTCTTATTTTTTAAAGACGCGCAAGCGGTATGTCTGGAAATCTCCCCCTACCTATGACCACCGCGTCGTGCAATTGGGGCGATTAATCGGGCAAACCCCGCCACCGGCCCCTCACCTCTGGTTGCGGGATGATGATATTCAAAAAGCCTGCTCCCTTATTCCAGGCCATGTCCCTGTATTGGCGTTGGCCCCCGCTGCGAACTGGATTGGCAAGCAATGGCCACCTGCGGCTTTTGCCAGGTTGGCCAGTCAATTTCTGGAGCGGCAAGCTGCCCATATTGCCGTATTTGCCGCTCCTGAGGAACGGGCGTCTATTCAATCCGTCCTGGAGGCCATTCCTGAAGACAGGCGCATTGACCTTGTGGGCCGCTTGTCCCTTCTTGAAATCGCAGCGTGCTTGAAGCGGTGTCACGTTTTCGTAGGAAACGATTCTGGGCTAATGCACATGGCGGCTGCTGTTGGCACACCGACCATGGGGTTATTTGGCCCCTCAGACCATCATATGTATGGCCCCTATTGCCCGCCGGAAAAATCGGTTAATCAGGTTGTCCGTATTCCAGAATCCCGTGAAGACCTGCAAAGGCGGCCTGATTTCGCTTTTGACGCGCCCCACTCCTTTATGGGGAGCCTGAAACCAGAAACGGTTCTGCAAGCGTTGGAAAGCATGTGGGTAACAAGAGCATGCTAGAGAAGACAAGGGGCGCTGCCAATGACTAACACATCCTTACCCCAACAGAGGTCCGTCTGGGGGCGGCGGCAGTCCCGCCCTTTAAAAGAAAACCAGCGCCAGGCTTTGGCTGACCTGTGGCCATGGGTTTCCCTTGCGTTGCCGGAACAGTCTATGATCAACCTTCCTGATTTATTCCCGCTTCCTATGGAAGACTTATGGGTTGAAATTGGTTTTGGGGGCGGGGAGCATCTGGCGACGCAAGCGGCCTTGCATCCGACGGTTGGCTTTGTCGGGTGTGAGCCGTTTGTGAATGGGGTGGCCTCATTGATGGTGCGTATCCAAGAGCAATCCTTGAGAAATATCCGTATTCTCAAAGATGATGCGCGGTTGCTTCTGGCGCGGTTGCCAGACCAATCCATAGGCCGTATTTTTGTCTTGTTTCCCGATCCCTGGCCCAAGAAGCGCCACCACAAGCGCCGGATGATCCAACATGCAACGGTGGATACGTTTGCGCGTATTTTAAAGCCCGGCGGCTTTTTGCACATGGCAACCGATGACGCTGCTTATGCAGTTTGGATGCAAGATATTATGGCGCAACACAGGGAGTTCAAACTGGACTTGGGAGAACGGACAAGCATCACAGAGCGTCCCTTGGACTGGCCGCTGACGCGCTATGAGCAAAAGGGCATTGCCCAAGGCCGTGCGCCTGTCTATTTGGCGTATAGAAAGTAAGGCTTTCATTCTGGTCAAGTGGATTGGTGCAAGATAAACACGCAAAAATATTGCACTAAATTAATGAATTTGTATTTTAGTGTAAGATATATGCGAAAAAAAACTTTGCACTAAAATAACGGATGTATACTTTGGTGTAATATATGTGTGCGAATAATATTGCACTAAATTAACAAAAATTCATTTTGGTGCAAGAAAATATGAGTGATTATGTTGCACTTAAATGACGGCTGTGGCATGAGCTTTTTTTAAGAAGCAAGCTTAAAAACGATAGCATCCGATAGGGGGCGCAAAACGGCTTGCCCTATCCCTTCATCCTGGTCACCCACCGTGTGGTTCATGACTTGGCCGTTCAGGAACAGGCTTGATGATCCGCCACCATCCAGGTTAATCGCAGACTCACAACCCAAGCCCTTCATGAGTGCCGCAAGCTCCGGCAAGGTGAGGCCAACAGCAGAACCTTTCTCTGCGAATTCTTCAGCAACGATTTCTTTCATCTCCGACAAGGTTAAATCAGTCAATGTTGGCTTTTTATATTTTTGAACAAGCTTTTCTTTATTAGCCAGAATAACAGACCGTACTTCTTCAAGGGTGACGTTCTGTAGCGGCTTTTTATAGGCATGTTCAGCCACAATGATGACAAGGTCGCCGTTTGGCCGGAGGCCAACAGCTGTACGGGCATGGGCGGCTTTATAAAAATGCGCCTGGTTTTCAGACAGAGCAGGATTGATTGTAGCGTCCTGAATCAAAATGGGGATTCCCATCACAACAGATTCTACCTCTGGTTGTGAAAGAGAAGAGGGAGTTAACTGAAGTGTTACATCATCGCCGGTTGTGACAGGATTTGTGGGATCATCAATCGGTAACGACAAGACAAATCCATCCTGTGGGATTGCGGTGTTCCCCTGCCTGGAAAACTCAACCACCTTGGATTGCGCATTAACCGCAATTTCTTGCCGCTCTTTAAGGGGCGTCAATGTATGGGTACCCCACAAATGGGAATATAAAACGATATCTTTTTTGTTGGGAGACTTGTTTACTTTTTGGGGGGAAACGATATTGCTTCCTATCTTCACGTCAAGGTGAGGGGTTAGGGTTTGAACGTTAAAGGTCTTTTGCCCATAAATAAGGCAAGCTTGCTTTGTCAAGGTTAGTCCCAGAAGTTGCTTGTTAATGATCAGCGTTCCGCTTGGCATACCGTCTTGGGCGTTCCCAATCTCAAAAAACCCGGCGTTTATGGCGATATCCGCCCCTGTCCGCTTGGCGATGGAGTCAATGGTTTCCCGCCCAAAAACTTGATTATGAGCCTTAATAAACTCTATTGCGTATTTTGAGGGTTGAAGGGTGACAATATGGATAACATGGCTTCCTTCCTTGCGGCGCTCATAGGTATGGTTTTGGCCTTGAGCAGGGCCGCTGTTCAGGAACACTAACAGGAGACTCAGGATAGGAAAAATTTTTATTTTTATCAAGCCTTTACAACATTTTCCTTATGGCCATGGACCCGTGCGGTTGCGTTACGGGTATCAACCACCAGGGCGCTATGGGCCAGAAGGAACCCGTAATCGATGTCGTCATGGTCTGTACAAATCAAAACGGCATCATAGGATCGAAGGGATTCTGGTGTCCAAGCGATGGATTCCTTTCCGTTGATGACCGGATGCTCCCGGGATTTATGGACAACAGGGACGAAGGGGTCATAATAGTCCACCTGGGCACGCTTGAGATGTAAAGCTTCAAAAATGGCGAGAGACGGGCTTTCCCGGATATCATCGACGTTCTTCTTGTACGCCATGCCAACCAGCAGGATCCGTGATCCACTCAATGCTTTTGCAAACCGCAAATCGAGCGCTTCCCGTAATTGGTTGATTACATAGTCTGGCATGGCTGTGTTCACTTCACCAGCGAGTTCAATAAAGCGGGTGGAAACGCCATACTCACGGGCTTTCCAGGTCAGGTAGAAAGGGTCAATGGGGATGCAGTGACCACCCAGGCCAGGCCCCGGGTAGAATGGCATAAAGCCGAAAGGTTTTGTACTGGCAGCGTTAATGACCTCCCATATATCGATTCCCATTTCGGAATAGATGACTTTTAGCTCGTTCACCATGGCTATGTTGATGCACCGGAAAATATTTTCCGTAAGCTTCACCGCTTCTGCCGTTGCTGCTGAGGAGGCTTCCACAACCTTGGGGACAATTTGCGTATAAAGGGAAATGGCAAGCTTGCGCGATGCCGGATCATCCGCGCCAACAACCTTAGGAATAGTTGAGGTGGCGTATTGGGGATTGCCAGGATCTTCCCGTTCCGGCGAATAAGCGACAAAGAAATCCTCTCCTGCCTTCAGGCCGCTCCGTTCCAGAATGGGAATGACCAGCTCTTTTGTTGTGCCTGGGTATGTGGTTGATTCAAGGACGATTAACTGACCTTTACGTAAGTTTGGCAGGATTGTTTCGGCTGTGGCTACCACGTAGCTCATATCCGGTTCCCGATGGCGGGTCAGGGGCGTGGGGACGCAAATCAAAATCGCATCCATTCGCCCTAAATCTGACGGGTTATGGGTTGCCTCAAACCGCTTTTCTGTTAAAAGGCGCTGCAAGCTCTCTTGAGGGAAACTTTTGATATAAGATATTCCCTCTTTCAAAGCTTTCACCCGTTCCTGGTCCACGTCAAAACCAATTACAGCAAACCCCTGGTCGCCCAAGGCTTTGACCAACGGTAGGCCGACATAGCCCAGCCCCATGACACCAACTGTTGCGTTACGGGTCAAAAAGGCCTGGTTGAGCGTTTCAAGGGATACAGTTGGCATGGGTTGCCTCTTAAGTTTGGACGGTCTTGCTGTTTTTTACCGGATTGTGGGGCGAATTACAAGGTGATCATCTAGCGTTTGAAACACCCCTTTTTAAGCGCCATCCGCTAACCGATTAACGGGATCTTAAACTTCTTGCGGGATTCTATGCTCATCACCACCGCAGGGGCATCGATGAAACGCACCCAAAAGTTTAAAACGCCTTTTTCTCCTTTATTGGTAATTCTTGCCCTAGCTGGGTTTTGCGCTGGATATATTGCCCGGGACTTGGCCCCAACTTCCCAAAAAGCTTTGGAAACATCTGTTCAGGTCCCTTCTATTTTGCTGGCTAAAGATTCTGTGAGCGTCTGTTTTACGCCCAACAAGCAGTGCCAGTCAAAAATTATGGATGAAATTGGTGGCGCACAAAAATCCATCTTTGTGCAAGCTTATTCTTTTACGGATAAAGACATTGCAACAGCGCTGGCAGACGCAGCGTTACGCGGCGTTGATGTCAAAGTCCTTTTGGACAAGAGCAACCGGAGCGATGGGAGGTCAGCCAAAAGCATCCTTCTGCGCCAAAACATCCCCTTGCGGTTTGATGCGCCCCGTGGCATTGCGCACAACAAGATCATGATTATCGATGGGGCGAAAGTGATCAGCGGGAGCTATAATTTTTCAGTAGCCGCTTACAAGCGGAATACAGAAAACCTCCTTGTGGTCCACAGCCCTTCGCTTGCCCAAACCTATACCCAAAATTGGCTGCTCCGGTGGGGGCTTTCTGGGGTTAGTTGTTCCAAATTAAGTAACGTCTATGTTAGTTATAAAGAAAGGGAACAAAGTGATCTGGCGAGGCAATCTGAGTTGAAAAGCATTAAAAAACAGCGCATTGGAGAATATATCGCATGCTCCATCGGCGGAGAGCAATACAATGCCTATGTGCCTCAAAGCCTTCCTCCTTCTAAACCGCCTCTCAAAATGGATGATTTATATCCGCTCCTCGATCAGGCAAATACGGCTTTAGGCCGTTTGGATGGGATGAGTATGATTCTTCCTGACCATTCTCTGTTTCTTTATATGTATATCCGCAAGGAAGCTGTTTTCTCTTCTCAAATTGAGGGTACGCAGTCAACCTTGACAGATCTTCTTTTGCTTGAAAGTGAAGAAGCTCCTGGCGTTCCTATTGATGATGTTACGGAAGTATCCTGCTATGTTTATGCTATGGAGTATGGTTTAAACCGCTTAAAAGAGGGATTTCCCCTGTCTTTGCGTTTGATACGTGAAATTCACGACAAGCTTATGGCCAGGGGTAGAGGGAGTGATAAGCTTCCAGGGGAATTTCGCTCTACCCAGAACTGGATTGGCGGGTCCCGGCCAGGCAATGCATACTTTGTACCGCCGCCACCAATACATTTGATGGAAACTCTCGATAAATTTGAAAAATTCCTCCATGATCATGAGGTGAAGTTGCCAGCTCTTATTAAGGCTGCGCTTGTCCATGTCCAATTTGAAACGATCCACCCTTTTTTGGATGGTAACGGTCGCTTGGGACGGTTGCTGATTACCTTCCTTCTCTGTGTTGAAGGCGTTCTCCAAAAGCCAATCCTTTATTTAAGCCTGTATTTTAAGAAAAATCGCCAGGCTTATTATGATCACCTCCAATCCGTAAGAGAGACGGGAGATTGGGAAGCATGGATCGAATTTTTCCTGACAGGTGTGATTGAAACAGCTTCTCAAGGGACACAAACAGCGCAAGCTATTATACATATGTTAAATAAAGATCGCTCTCTCATTGAAAAATCTACGAAACAAGCATCTACTATTTTAACCATTCACACCTATTTACAGCGCCACCCCATTTCCAATACGACCAAAATTAAAGAATCCCTTAATGTCTCCCTTCCTACTGTATTGCGTTCCCTGAAAACTTTAGTAGACCTTGAAATCGTTAAAGAAGTCACCGGCAAGGGACGTCACAAGATCTTTGTTTATGAAAAATACCTCGATGTTTTGAACAAGGGGACAGAGCCTCTTGAGCGCTAAGTTCAGAGTGTCGTTTCTACTCTTGGTATGAAAATCAATAAGCGCCTCTTTTTTACTAGGCAACCTTTTCAGGGTACCACTTGTGTGTCTCCGCCCTCGACAAAGCTTCAACACCATGGGCTTCGACGAACGCCACAATGGCCCATCGGGCAAAGGGTTTTCCAATCAATGTTTTGTCTACCTGAATAACATCATGCCATCCGGCTGATAACGTATCCGTATCCATCACTTTTTGGAAATTGCTTGACAACATAAAAAGGGCATTGCCTGGTTTATGAATCACGTGCTGTAAGTTCTCTGGAGAGCTGCCAATGCGTAAGCCTGGGCAACTCTCTGAAATGGCAAGGGTAAAAGATCCGGCATCAAAGTGGGGCTTGGCTAACAAATCACCGGATTTTTGCCAGTTATACTTCAAAAACCGCAACAGAATATGGACATGTTCTGTATCAAAAATCTTGGCACAAATGCCTGGAAAATTTGGCTCAAAGGCTTTGAGGATATCTTCTATGGTTTGGTAAGCCGCTTCCCAAATCGGCTTTGCTTTTAAGACAAAATCGTTGACAACAGGATGTTTTTCGAGGAAATCCCCATACCTTTCAAAGAGGGCCGGGTGATAATGAAAAAAATCCTTATGATCATTATAGATATGATCCTTTGGCTCCCGGTGCTTGAATCCAACGTCTCCTCGACGATGCAAGGGGGCAATTGAAAAATCAATATGTGTTTTAACATCTTCAGGCTCATCCAAAAATTTAAAAAAGGCTTCTATAGCTGTGTTAAGAACAGGAGGCTCTATGGGAAATGGCACATTCACATAGAAATGCTCAACAAGAGATTTTTGAATTTCCATGAAAGCTAAAGGCTTGCCGCTCTTTATAGGCATCCTTTAATTATCCTTCTTTAAATTTCTAGGTGTAACAAGAATTCCTTTATTAGATACCATGGGGTTATAAAAATAAAAAGACGGCCATAGACAGAGATTAAAACGACAAAAGGCCTGAACCTCTTCCCTCAAAACACAAGATACCAGCTCATAGCCTCAAAAGCAAAAGTAATGCTCTGAAAACAATCTTTCTCGTATTTCAGCTTGTAGGTTCCCTAACCTCATGGCATAAAAGGAAAACAATGGGCTTGGCCTGAAACAGCCAATGCAAAAAACATCCTCAATATGACTTAAATTATGCTGGAGTTTTACAATCGTGTGGGTACAAAAAGAAAAAAAAACCATCTTCGTAATCGCCGCAAGCTTTTTCATTCTAGAAGGGTGCAGTAAAGACCTATCTGCCAAGGGGGAACAAGCGGTGCCTATGGGGAGAGAAGAAGCACGAAAAAGGGATTTTGGCAACTTGTTCGGGGATGATTTCCTAACGTTTGGCGGGCCAAAAAAGCCAGGAGCGCCTGGAATGGTATCTGCCACAGTGAATCCCTTTATTTGGCGCGCTTCCCTCGATACGCTCTCTTTTATGCCTCTGTCCTCTGCGGATGCTTTAGGAGGGGTCATTGTCACTGATTGGTACACGGCCCCCAGGACGCCCCAGGAGCGGATTAAAGTCACCATTTATGTTACAAACCCCCAGTTGCGGGCTGATGCCATAAAGGTTACGATTTATAAGCAAGTGAACAAAGGGGGAACTTGGGTAAATGCTCCTGCTGATGCAGCTTCTGCTACGGAAATGGAAAATATTATCTTGTCCAAAGCCCGCCAGTTGCGGGTCAAATACCTGGAAGCCAATAAATAACCTTGAGATGCAATATGACGGCCTACCCCTTTAAAGAGTTTGAGCGCAAATGGCAAAAAGCCTGGGCAGATACGAAAGCCTTTGATGTTCGGGATGATACGACAAAACCCAAGTCCTATATCCTGGAAATGTTGCCGTACCCTTCGGGACGCCTACACATGGGGCATGTGCGTAACTATGCCATTGGGGATGCGATCGCCCGGTATAAACGCGCCCAGGGCTATGCGGTTCTTCATCCGATGGGATGGGATGCGTTTGGATTGCCGGCTGAAAACGCAGCGGCAGAGCGTCAAGTTGACCCGGCGGTATGGACGGTTGACAACATCAAAACCATGAAAGAGCAGCTTCAGTCTCTAGGGTTTTCCTTTGACTGGACGCGGGAAGTGTCTACCTGTGACCCAGGCTATTACGCCCATGAGCAGAAGATATTCCTGGATTTCTGGCGCAAAGGGCTTGCCTACCGCAAGGAGATCTGGGTGAACTGGGACCCGGTAGAAGGATCCGTTCTGGCGAACGAACAAGTCATTAATGGCCGGGGTTGGCGTTCCGGGGCCATCGTTGAAAAACGTAAGTTAACTCAATGGTCTTTGCAAATTACGCGCTATGCCCAAGAATTGCTGGATGACCTTGCAAAACTGGAAGAGGGATGGCCTGAAAAAGTGATCCGCATGCAGGAAAATTGGATTGGCCGGTCTGAAGGGGCTTCTCTGCGTTTTGCTTTGGCAGACAAAGAGGAGGAAGCCATTGAGGTTTTTACAACCCGTCCTGAAACCTTGTTTGGTGCCGCTTTTTGCGCGGTTTCCCCAGCGCACCCCCTGACAGAAAGCCTTTTGCAAACGAATCCTGCCCTGGCAGAATTTGTAGCGATGTGCCAGCGTACCCCCACCATGGAAGAAGCCTTAAGCACAGAGGAAAAGCAGGGGTTTGATACAGGCTTGCGTGTCCACCATCCCTTTATTCCTGGGCATATGTTACCTGTCTATGTTGCCAATTTTGTGATGATGGATTATGGAACAGGCGCTGTTTTTGGATGTCCTGCGCACGATGAACGTGATTTTGACTTTGCAATAAAGTATGGCTTGCCCGTTACGGTTGTCGTCCAGCCAGAAGGGGAGGAACCGCTTTCCGTGCCCTTAGCCACAGCTTATACAGGTCCTGGGACCTTAACAAACTCAGGTTTTTTGGATGGGTTATCTGTTGAGAAAGCGCGAACCAGAGCGATTGAAGAAATTGAGCGTCGCCAGATAGGGGCAAGACGGGTTACATACCGGCTGCGGGATTGGTGCATTTCCCGTCAACGCTACTGGGGATGTCCTATCCCGGTTATTTATTGCGAGACGTGCGGCCCTGTTCCCGTACCTGATCAAGATCTGCCCGTTATTTTGCCAAAAGATGTTATATTTGGGCAAGGCGGAAACCCGCTGGCCAACCATCCAACCTGGAAGCATGTGAACTGCCCGCAATGCGGTAAAGCAGCGACCCGTGAAACGGATACCTTTGATACCTTCGTTGAGTCTTCCTGGTATTTCTTGCGCTATTGCAACCCCCTCACAACGGCCCCAATCGACAAGGAGGCATGCCAGAAATGGATGCCGGTTGACTGGTATATTGGGGGGGTGGAGCATGCGGTGTTGCACTTGCTTTATGCGCGTTTTTTTACCAAGGCGCTGCGCGATTGTGGATATGTAAATCTGGATGAACCATTTCAAAAGCTGTTAACGCAAGGCATGGTCTGCCACCAGACGTTTCAAGGGCAGGATGGCCAGTGGCTTTATCCTCAGGAAGTTGAGAAGACCCAAAAAGGTCACTACGTCACCCTTAAGGATGGTGCACCTGTGACCGTCGGACGCTCAGAAAAAATGAGCAAGTCCCGGAAAAACGTGGTGGATCCCCAGTCCATTATTGACACGTATGGCACGGATGCGGCGCGCCTCTTTGTTTTGTCAGATACGCCGCCAGAGCGGGACTTTGACTGGAACGACGAAGGCTTGGAAGGGGCTTGGCGCTATATCAACCGGGTGTGGCGGCTGACCCTTCAAACCCTTGATCTGGCAGACCGGACTGGGGAGCCGGAACCCACGCTTATGGCACGCAAGTTTATCCATCAGTCCATCCGGAAATTCCAGCAGGCTTATGAACGCAATGCTTTTAACAAGGCGATTGCTTTTTTGCGGGAGCTCACCAATGCCCTTGAAAAACACCTTGAGACCGAGGCTACCAGCCGTACAGCCCTGATTGAAGGGGTAGAAGTTCTGGTACGTGGACTGGGGCCAATTATCCCCCATTTGGCGAGTGAGCTGTGGAGCCGCCTTGGCCATACCGAGAGTTTGGTGGATGCCCCTTGGCCCGTTCCAGACCCAGAGCTAGCGATGGTTGAAGAAGTTACGATTGCCGTTCAGGTCAATGGCAAAATGCGGGGGTCATTTCAAGCCGCTATGGATACAGAAGCATCCCTTCTGGAACAGGAAGCCTTAAAGCTTCCGGCTGTTGTGAAAGATATGGCAGGGCGCGTGCCGCGCCGCATGGTAACGGTTCCAAACCGGATTGTGAATATTGTGATGTAACGACGGAAGGGGCGAGAATGGTTTTGAAGAAATGGGCCGTTGTCTCTTGTTTAAGTTTCCTTCTTGGGGGATGCGGGTTTCAACCCCTCATGACAGGGCAACCGGAAACTCCTCAAAGATTTACCCTGAAAATCAGTGGAACTGGTTACTCGGTTTATAAGTTCCGGCGGGAATTGGAAAAACAACTGGCCCTCACACCCCAGGTGAATGATAAAGCCTATGTGTTAACAGTTTCCCTGAGTGAGGGATATGTTCCCCTTGCCTATGGGACGGACGCAACCGTATCGCGCAGCCAGGTTCAGGCAACAGCGAAGTACGCTATCCAGGATGGCAGCCAACCCCTAGCTACAGGAAATGTTACAGCTTACAGCAGTTATATTTTGAACTACACGGAAGAATTCAGCACACGCAGCGCCCAAGCCGCAGCTAGCGAGCGAACGCTTATCAGCCTGGCTGAAGAGCTTTCCCGTGAAGTCATGCTGAAGATCCGGGTTGCGCCTGAAAAAGAAGAAAAGGCCAAGCCCATAACCTCAGTTGAGCAAGACGATGCGTGGTAAGCTTTTCTAAATTTTTCCCTGACCTCTCTATTATGAATTTAAAAAGCATGAACTCAATTTCACCTGTAAATAATCTTTCCCTTTTGCCTGATGTGGACACCGCCGTGTTGAAATAACAGTTTCTCCCTGGTTCCTGCAGCGGCCGCAGCCATAAGGTCCCCGGTTTCCCGGTGATCAAACATTTGCAGCCTGTGCTTTTCCAATTCAATCAATCAAGATAAGTTTCGGATCTTTTTTATATTAAGATACGCTGTTCTTCTTCTTTTCCTTCTTCTTCGTCTGAGAATGGCCTCAACAATCCGCTTAATTCTTCTTCGCCTGAGAGTGACGTCAACAATCCTGCCAATTCTTTTTCTTCCACTGAGAAGGGCATTAGCAATTTTCTCAATTCTTCCGCTCGACTCCTCTCCGGCTTAACAACAATGTCAGGCACAGTGGGAAACCTGGTCTCAATACGCGCGATATCACCTGGCGTCTTTAACCATTCATACGGGCCAATCAAAGTAAATTTTTTAAGATTAACCATACGACTAACATGGGTAAGGCCGTACTCTGTTATATCGGGCAGGCGTTCACAGGTAAGATTCTGGAGGTTAACCATACGACTAACATGGACAAGGGCCCTATCTGTAAACCCCAACCCAATCAAAATAAGGCTTTGAAGGTTATGGAGATTAATATGTTCAAAGTCAGCAATTGTGATTTCGTCCAGATCTTCCAAAGTAAGGTACTTAAGGTTAAGCATGTTATCCACATGCTTAATGCTAATACCTGAAATGAACTTTGATCCCCTCAGGGTGAGGTCTCGAAGGTTACGGAGGTTGGTGCTTACCTCCTTAAGAACATCTTCCGTTATGGAGTCTGCCTCTAAAGTAAGGCTTTCGAGGTGATCCATATGATTAACATGTATGAGTCCATTAAGAGAACCCTTGTGTATCAAGGTGAGGTTTTGAAGGTTAGGTAGACGGCTTATATGTGAAAAAGCAACGCTTGTGATGTTGCTCAGCCTGTTCAAAACAAGCCTTTCGAGGGGCAGACTTATTATATGCTCAAGGCCACGATCCGTAATGTCGGGTAGTCGCCCCAAGACCAAGCTTTGGAGGTTAAGCTTTGGAGTTCGTGCAGACTCCTGATTATAGGCTCAATGCTATGATCTGTAACTTTGGGTAACTCAACCAAGCCCAAGCTGTGGAGTTCATGCAGGTCACTTATAAGCTTCAGGCCGTCATCTGTAATTCCAGACAAACCTTCCAAGAAAAGTTTTTGAAGATTCTTCAGGCCACTTATATACGCAAGTCCCTCATCTGTAATTCGACAACCAAAAAAGCTGTCCCTGCTGATTAAAACAAGTTCTTGCAGATTAGACCCAATACATTTAAGGAAGTCATCTGTCAAGCCGCCTTCTGGATGGAGGCTGATCCCCGATACAATAAGCCTTTGAAGATCATTGCGCTTGCGAATTTCTTCCCAAAATTCAGGAAGCCTCTTATCTGCACAGCTATCAAACATAGCCAGTTTTTTAGTGGTATCTGTGCTTTGCAAAAAAATAATAAGTTTATCACCAATCTCCATAAAATCGGGTTCTTCCTCAACAGCAAAAGCACTCGAGGTTAGGGATAAAGAAAACATTGTTACCATAATGGCCAAGCGGGAAAATTTTAATAATTTCATTTTAGTTTCCTTATACGATAATTATAATTGGTGTTGCTGATAGCTTTGGCATTTATGCCCAGGTTGAGGACCCGGCTTCTTGTTCCTTCGAGGCCGTTTATGCCGTTTATTCAGATAAAGATCATGCGAAGGAGGAAGGGAGGAGTTAGTAGAATTTAAGCCCAGGCGCTCTTTGAGAGAATCGTTCTCATAACGAAGTCGGGTATTCTCCTGCCGTAAGGCCGCATTTTCTTGTCCCAGACAGTCGATTGGCTTCTTCAAAGCGGTTATCTGATTGTTAAGATCTGCTATAACTGCGGAGAAATTCATCTCAATTCCCTCCTTTAACAGTCTTCTTCACAACTCTTTTATCATATTCTCCTGCTGTTGTGCAAAATTTTTCTAAAAATTACCGCTGCGCAAAAGGCTAAAAAACTAAACTCCAGAACAGCCCCACCTTTATCTATAGACGAACATAGCTTATAAAATGGATACGCAGAGAATTACCGTTTAAAACAGTTTCTGGCCTTCTGGAACCTTGGGGTCTATGGTGACAAGGCACACAGCTCCTTCTGTATCTGCAAAACCCACAAGAAGGAATTCAGACATGAAACCTGCAATATTGCGGGGGGGCAAATTTACGCAACCCACAACGAGGCGGCCTAAAAGTCCTTCCGGGGTATAGTGTTTCGTGACTTGGGCAGATGTTTGCTTGATACCAATTTTAGGGCCAAAATCAACCCATACCTTATAAGCAGGTTTTATAGCGCGCGGAAAAGGCTCGACTTTGACAACTGTACCGGAGAGCAGTTCAACACGGCTAAAATCTTCATAAGTAATCGTATTCATTTTCATATCCTTCTGAAATCATATTAAGGGCAGCTCCTCCCCAGTTCTTAAGAGGGAAGCAAGTGACAAAAAAAGGGGGATAGGCGCTACCGCTTATAGAGAAAGCAAGGATTGAACGAATGGCGGCTCTTGATCATAGGGTATAATTAAGAGGTTTGCTGAATCATTTCAAGGGAAAAAATAGGAAAGAAGACCCGAAGGTTTTGCTTTACGTCCCTTCTATTCCTGCTGTTCGCTTCCTAAAAAGCAGGCTTAAGAAAAAGAATGCACAAAACGCCCATAACCAAAAGGACGACCCAATATCGTTAATGACTTGGCCATAAAGGATACGCACCGCATAAAGGGTGCTTAAGAAAAATACATCCAAAATAGGCCAGGTTTTCAAGGAAAAGAATGTCAGGGCAATGTAAACCCCCAAAACCCATAGGCCAGCCGTCAATGGTCAGGTCTCCTTTTGCAAAAGGGCGGTCCTTTTTTTGGGGATGGTGGCGGTCATCTTCCCCATGGGCCATGTCCCTGATCAAGGAGATGGCGGAGGTGGCCAGAGAAAAACATACAAACCCCAACATTCCTGTCAAAATAGCCCTCCAGGTCAAGGGGTGGCTTATTAACAGAGGCAAAAATATCAGGCCACTTGTTGCCCATTGACGAGGGCGTATGGCTCTGAGAAAAGGCTTCCAGATAGAAGGGCGGTTGATGCGTTGGTGAGGCTGTGAATAGCTCAATCCCCCAACAATATAGGGCGTTTGGGTGGCTTTAAAAATAGCTCGGTCGGCCCGGCTGTCTCCCACATAATCAAAAGGCTGCCCTGCCGCAAAGTCTTGCATGGCCGCAAGCTTGTTTGCCCCTTTGCAATTGTGGGTATCTGTGGTGGCGATGACAGCATCAAAAACCCCTAAGTGGTCGGCAATTTTCTGTGCCACATCCTTATGTGTCGCTGTTGCCAGGACAACAGTCCGCCCCTCCTTTTTGGCTTGATGGATAAGGGCAAGAACGTCCGAATTATAGGGTAATGTTATGGGATCGATATCAATCTTATGGTTAATAGAGGCTTTGACCCGTTCTGGGCGGAACTTTTGACGAAAAAGCAGCTTCACGGTTTTCCAGGGGGATTGTGCAAAAGAACGGACAAGTTGTTCACGTAAAATGTCTGTCTTGATTAAGGATTCATCAAGGTCCACAAACAGGATGGGCTTCAAGATCAGCAACCCTTCAGTTTGGCCTGCACAGCCTTGACAACGGCTTCTGGCGTAATGCCAAAGTGAGCGTAAAGGTCTTCACAAGGGGCGGAAGCCCCAAAGCTCTTCATTCCAATGATCAGGCCATCCATGCCAACGTATTTTTCCCATCCCAAGGGGCTAGCCGCTTCAATGGCGACCCGCACGGTAGAGGGGCCTAATACAGTGTTGCGGTATACCTTTGGTTGCCTTTGGTTGCTGGTCAAACAAACGCCAACAGGGAAGGGAAACAACCACTGCACCAATACCCATTGATGCCAATTCACTCTGGGCTTCTAAAGCAATCTCAACTTCTGATCCTGTCGCGATTAAGGTCGCTTGACGGGGCCCCGCAGCTTCCCGAAGGATGTATCCTCCCCGCGCGCACAGGTTTTCGGAGGTCTTTTCTAAACGCACGGTTGGTAATGCCTGGCGGGTCAATGCTAACACGGACGGGGTATGACGATGCTCAAGGGCTAAAGCCCAGCATTCCGCTGTTTCAATGCCATCTGCTGGACGGAAGACGTTTAGGTTGGGAATCGCGCGCAAGGCGGCAAGATGTTCGATAGGTTGATGGGTAGGCCCATCTTCTCCTAAGCCAATCGAGTCATGGGTAAGGACATAGATGACCTGACGCTCCATCAAGGCAGAAAGGCGTAAAGCCGGGCGCAGGTAGTCGCTGAAAATGAGAAAGGTTCCCCCGTAAGGAATGAAGAGGTTAGATAAACTTAACCCATTCATGATCGCCGCCATCCCGTGTTCCCGCACCCCATAGTGGATATAAGAGCCTTGGAAACCCAATGGCGTTATGTTTTCTTGGGACTTGGCTTTTGTGTTGTTGGAACCGGTCAAGTCCGCGGATCCGCCAATGAGTTCTGGCACCTGATCCGCCATATGATCGAGGACCCGTTGGGATAATTGGCGGGTAGCTTGTTTGGGGGCTTCCCATTGAAGCTGGTCTATAAGGTCTTGGATATTTGTCTGCCATGTGCCTGGCAATTCTCCTCGAAGGCGCCTTGTTATTTCCGGCTTATGAGGCGAGGCTTCAAGCAGGGATGCCCAAGCCGCTGTCTTCTCGCAGCCTCGCTTTCCAACCTCACGCCATGCGGTTAAAGTGGTGTCTGGAACACCAAAAGGCGCATGGGGCCACTTTAAGGCTTCCCGCGTTGCGGCGACTTCTTCTTTTCCTAGGGGAGCGCCATGGGCCGCTGCGGTCCCTGCTTTATGAGGAGATCCAAAAGCAATACTTGTGCGGCACGCAATCAGGGAAGGCTTATCAGATTTCTGGGCCACCTGAATGGCCTTGATAATGGTTGCCTCATCATGGCCGTCAACGGCTTGGCAATGCCACCCAAGGGCCTCAAAGCGAGCAGGCTGGTTGTCTGATACGGCTAAGGACGTAGAACCATCGATGGATATGTGGTTGTCATCAAAAAAAACGATCAATTTGCTTAATTTGAGATGGCCCGCAAATGAGACCACTTCATGGGAGACCCCCTCCATCAAGTCCCCATCACTGGCGATGACATAGGTAAAATGGTTAAAGAGATCAGTTCCAAAGCGTGCGGCGAGCAGGGCTTGACCGAGCGCCATGCCAACAGCGTTACCAAGTCCTTGTCCCAAAGGCCCGGTCGTTGTTTCAATGCCCGGCGCATGGCCATATTCCGGGTGTCCGGCTGTGCGGCTCCCCAATTGGCGGAAGCGTTTGAGTTGATCTATGGTCATATCTGGATAGCCCGTCAAATAGAGAAGGGCATAAAGCAGCATGGATCCATGGCCCGCTGAAAGAACAAACCGGTCACGATTGGGCCAGTCGGGTTGATGAGGGTCAAAATTCAAGAAATCCCGAAATAAAACGGTGGCCACATCCGCCATTCCCATAGGCATGCCTGGATGGCCAGACTGGGCAGCTTCCACAGCATCCATGGCTAAAAAGCGGATTGCATTGGCCATGTCATTGTGGGAGACGGCGGAAGGAAGGCTAAGGGAAGAAGGTGCCATGGATTTGGTTGCTTTCGTGTAAATTTAATGTGATGTGCTGTTTTTTCAAAGGTTAGCCCAATATTTTAGGGCTGCCATCTTCATTACACATTTGGTAAGCCTATCTTAATACCATAAGCAGATAAATTTGAGGAGGTCTTTCAGGCGCAAGATGGGAACCCGACTCCGTGCCGTGTCGAATTTCATGAAAATCGATTGGCGATCACTCAATTTTTACAAATCCGTGTCACACACCCTCTAAAACCGTTTGAATTTTCTCAATACCCCAGTCCAGTTCTTGCCTGGTAATCACCAGAGGGGGGGCTAGGCGGACGACGGTTTCATGGGTTTCTTTTGAAAGGACGCCCTGTTCCTTCAATTTTTCACAAACCGTGCGGGCATTGATGTAAGCCGGATCAAGATCAATGCCAATCCACAGACCTATCCCTCGAAGTTGGCGGATGGCAGGGGTTTTGATTGTTTTTAGTTGATTCATAAAATAAGCGCCAAGTTCTGCGCTGCGCTCGGCGAGGCGATCTTCTTCTATCAGTTCAAGCGCACGAAGGGCGACAGCCGCGCCCAATGGGTTGCCGCCAAAAGTTGAGCCATGGCTGCCTGGAGTGAAGACATGCATAAGGTGCTCTTTGCCAACAAGGGCAGAAACAGGGTAGAATCCCCCCCCTAAAGCCTTGCCTAAAATCATGCCATCGGGTTGTACATCCTCATGCTGGCAAGCAAACATCTTGCCTGTACGCCCAAAGCCGCTTTGGATTTCATCAACAATGAAAAGCACATCATTTTTTTTACAAATTCTTGCAGCTTCAGCAAGCCATCCTTGAGGGGGAATGATAATGCCCGCTTCTCCCTGAATGGGTTCTGTCAAGACAGCGCATGTATGGGGTGTAATAGCATTTTCCAAAGCACCAGCGTCCCCAAAAGGAACCTCTTTAAAACCGGGCAGGAAGGGGCCAAAGCCTGCTTTATAATTAGAGTCGCTTGAAAAGCTGATAATGCCACTGGTGCGGCCATGAAAATTGTTTGACATAACAATAATTTCAGCCTGGTCTTGCGGGATCTTTTTAGAAAAATAGCCCCAGCGGCGTACGGCCTTAATGGCTGTTTCAACAGCTTCTGCGCCTGTGTTCATAGGCAGCGCTCGATCCATGCCCGTTACATCGCACAGTTTTTGAAGAAAGCGGGGCAACACATCCGTATAATAAGCGCGCGAACACATGGATAACCGCCCTGCCTGTTCTGTTAATACTGCCAAAAGTTTGGGATGGCAATGGCCATGGCTCACGGCAGAGTAAGCGGACATCATATCCAGGTATTTTTTCCCGTCAACATCCCACAACCAAACGCCTTGCCCCCGCGTCAATACCACCGGAAGGGGACGATAGTTATGGGCGCACTGCTTTTCCTCAAGGTCAATAAGTTCTTGGGAAGTTAAATCAATATTTTTATCGTCTATCATGGATACCTCCTGTTACCGCTGTGGCAAGTTCCCACACCAAGCTGCACGTTTTGTTGTTTTCGTCACGATAGGGGTTAAATTCCGTAATCTCGAGCCCGAGAAAAGCTGGATCTTGTGCCAAGCCATATAACGTTTTCTTGACATCGGTTAACCGCAAACCGGAAGGCTCTGGCGTTCCGGTGCCAGGTGCTTCTGCCGGGTCAAATGCATCAACATCAATACTCAACCCAAACCGGCGCGCCGGGATCTTGCTGTGGGCTTCCCGGAATATAGCAGAAAATCCTCTCTGTTGGACTTCGTTCATCTGATAGACTTGAACCCCCAAATCCCTCAAAAGGTTTGCTTCTCCTTCCTCAAAGCTACGGATCCCAATGAGACAAAGGTTCTGTGGTTTAAGCTTGGGCTGCAGGTTGTTAATGCCTGTCAGCCGAGGGTCGCCGTACCCAAGAAGAACGGCGATAGGCATGCCATGGACATTCAAGGAAGGACTTGTTTCAGGCGAGTGCGCATCCATATGGGCATCAATCCAGATCAGGCCCATATCTTCTTCAGGTTCCAATGCGGCTTTGACGCCACTCCATGTTCCGATCGCAATGGAATGGTCGCCGCCGAACACAAGGGGTAAACCGCCTCGAAGAAGGGTGTTTTTCGTTTGGTGGCTCAAGTCTGTTGCCATCTCAAGAACACGGTCCGTATGCGCCTTTGCCTGAGATGGCGGAAGCGGAACAGGATTGGCAAAACACAAAGGCTCTTCTCCATGCCAATACATAAGGGTTTTGGGAAACTTTTGGAAAGAAGGAGGAACATTTCTTATTAAGGCTTTCGGCCCGTCGGCTGTCCCCATATCTTGGGCACCCCATCCTGATCCAACGCCAATAATATGCCATTGCCGCATGGTGATATCCTCATGAGATTTCTAAACTTTGTTCCATTGTGGAATCAAAAGGTAAATTTTCTATGAAATTGTCGTGTTTTCAAAAGGAAGAAACGGTTTCAAAACCACAGGATGTTTACTTCGCCAGGGCTGCCTGGTGTCTGATAGAGAGACGTATCAAATATCCCACCTCATTTCAGGTAAAGCATAAGCCGGTGTAATGCCTATTTTTGCGCTCAAGTCCTGAAGGAGTTGGGGGGTATAGGGCGTCATTTTTCCGGCCGGGAGTAAATCTTCGTGGTGGATGCCCCCCATAATAAGGGTGCCATCAATGCCGTTGGATTGGGCACCTTTGATATCAGTGGTGAGGGAATCGCCAATCGCCAGGATACGGGAAGGGGGTATATTCCCTAAAAGGGAAAGGACGGGTTGATACACAGCTGGAAAAGGTTTGCCGTGATAAAAAACATTGCCGCCGAGTTGCTCATACCGTTCAGCAATGCCGCCACAACACAGAATAATTTGTCCGTCTTGGACAACCACCCGATCCGGATTGGCGCACAGCATGGGTAAGTCATGGTCGATCCCGTTTTTCAAAACTCCCTCATAATCTTGGATATGAGGAAAATCCGCCCCCGTAGCTAGCAGAAAGTCGGCATCCTCAGGAGAAGATGTTTTTTCATAATCCAGACTTGTATATAGGGGTTGGTGGAACTCTGGCCCGATGTGATACAGGCGGTTCCCTAGCTTTTGGTGCCAGGCGTCTGGCCGATTTTTAAGGCCTTGATGGGTGTCTTCGCCAGACGTATAAACGTGCGTATAAAGGTCCCGGGAAAGTCCCATGTTTGCCAGGTGTTCTTCTGAAGCGAATACGCGACGGGGCGAATTTGACAAAAGGAGGGTTGTTTTCTTTAAGCTCTTCAAATTTTTTAAAGTTTCTACGGCACACGGGTAGGGCTTACGCCCATCGTGAATCACACCCCATAGATCAATAATAAAGGCATCGTATTGATCCACGACATCTTTGATGCCCGATATAAAATGAGATGCCATCCGTGTTCCCCTCTATCTTGAAGTTAAAAAAACCTTAAGGAAAGGAAGAATGAAGGTCAAGTGGAAACAGCCAGGTGCAGGGGTTCATATAAAAGTGAAGCGCGTTAGAGGCAAAGGGGGTTGACGAGTATGCTTTTTACCACAACCCCTTGACTTTAATTAAGCTTTCGTATGGATGGTGCATTTTATTGAGGGCAAACGTCTACAGGGACACTGAACCAGAAAATGCTGCCCTGGCCCCCTTCGCTCTTAATGCCGAATTTTCCTCCCATTAAGTTGACCAAATTCCTGACCACGCTTAAACCTAAGAACATACCATCTGCTTTAGAGATAACCGAAGATTTCTCTTCATAATAAGAATCATCAAAAAGCATGGCCTGAGCCTTCTTAGAAATGCCAGGTCCTGTATCAATGACCTGAAATATAATTTGTTGGCGAGTGTCAGGGAGAGGAGCCGTTGAGACATCAATTTGCACATATCCCTCTTTCGTAAATTTAAGGGCATTTGTGGTGAGGTTTAATAAAATTTGCCGCAAGCGGACGGGGTCTGTTTTTACGTGTTCTGGCAACATGTTGCTGAAGGAAGTTTCAAATTTTAACTTTTTCTGTAAAGCAATGGGCGCCAGAAGCCCATGAATTTCCTTGGTCAACGCTCGCACATTAACGGGCTTTAGAAACAATTCTGCATGACCTGTTTCGATCTGGCTATATTCTAAAATACTCCCCAGCATATTCATGAGGGCATCTGAAGAATCCTGGATGGTATTGACATAATTACTTTGGGTTGGGTCTAACTGTGTTTCCTTTAATAAACTCACCATTCCTATGATACCATTCATGGGGGTACGAATTTCGTGGCTCATTGTTGCCAGAAACTTTGATTTTGCCATGCTGGATTTCTCAGCGATTTCTTTGGCTTCTTTTAAACTATTGGATGTTTCGACTAACTCCTTAATCACCTCATCATAGGAAGCGGCTGCATGGGTGACATTACGGGTCATGAAAACGCCGATGACGCAAAGCAGTAAGGTAACACTCATTCCTGTTGGCAATAAGCTTGATAAGAGGGATTGGGCTGTATTTTTGGGTATCCATGTTAAATATCCAAACGTTTGATGGCTCTCTATCAGGGGTAAATACTGGGCATCATGTAACGAGGGTTCATCGCCTTTCTTGACATAACGCAAAATTGAAATACCAAAAGTTTCGCGCATGGATTGAAAAAAAGCGTCATCCAATAGTTGTGTAAGGATCAAATAACGTGGTTGCTCTTCAGGAGTTGTTTTATTTGTGAAACCAGTGATTTTTGAGACAGAGGCAATATATGTGCTATTTTTATAGCTCATAAATTTATGGTAGGTATTTTTTTCATTTTTTCTACTCAAGTTATTCGTAAGGCTCTTAATAAGGTCTTGGAAAGCTCCTTGGAATGATGGGATGTTTTTACGGATATTTTCGTCTTGTACCCCCATAAATAGGGTTTCACCGTCACCGTTGACAATAGCGGCGAAATCAATGCCGAAATTTCGCCACAAGTCGTTCGCTATATTTTCATGAAACCACTTTTCATTTGGATGGGTGATGATATTACTGTAAACGGCATTGCCTGTAGCATACGCGCGCGTAACGCTGAGAAGCTTTTTTGTCTCATTTTCCAAGGCGTTTTCCACAAGGATACGGGATTCTGAGACGTCATGGTAATGAATAATCCAGTAACTTGATGCAGTAATGAATAATATTGCTGTGAGGCAAATCGTTATAGCAATGGAGAAATAAAGGAAAATATCCCGAAACAAGACATTTTTAACGCTTGTGTCCATCTTCTATGTTTCCTGAAGATAAGCGCGTCACTTCAATAAGCGTAAGGTCATCGGAAAAAGAAGGATCTCCCAACAAACGAACTTGTTGCCCGACTGTTTGAACGACCCCCTCGCCATTGAGTTCACGGGCAAAGCTCGCAAGATTTTCCTCATCCAGGAACACACCTGGTAAGGCTTTCGGCTCCCATAATAAATCACTATACAAGACCAGGGAGGCCCCCTTGGGTACGGTCATGGTCCGTAAGGGGTAGCTTTGGCGTTCAACAACGCCTAGGGGCATGCCTGTGCCATCGCCGACCTGGAATCTTTTCTCCGCTGGAAAGTAAATAAGAGGGTGCGTCGCGCTGGCTGATGTGTAGGTAAAAAGATTGGCTTGAAAGTCAATAACGCCAACAAGGAACGTAGAAAATTGCCCTGGGGGCATAACGCTTATCAAACGGTTGTTCAAGGCATCAATGAGTTCTCCAGGGTCGTCAGCACAGTGTTTAAATTCTTGAATCAGGGTATGCAACCGGAAGGTATGTAAAGCTGCACGGATCCCTTTACCTGAAAAATCACAAATCCAGATAGCCAATTGTGTGGGGCCAATATCCAGAATGCCCCAAAGGTCGCCGCTTAAGAACCGGGAGGGCACAAACAAGGAACCAATCTTGATATTATGGCGATTTTCTAATTCAGCGATGGACTCAGCAGATGGCAATAGCGATTTTTGAACTTCAAACGCTTGGTCAATATCTTGTTGGGCAATGGTATGGTAATCTTCCAGCTCGCGTAAAAAAATGGCATTTTCCAATTGAACTTTAATACGGGATAGCAATTCAAGCCGATGGATAGGCTTGGCAACCACATCATTTGCGCCGCATTGCCAGGCTTCAATCCTTTGTTCTGGTTCGCTTAAGGCTGTTTGCACAATAATGGGTAGATGCCGTATTTTTGGATTGTTACGCACAGACTTAATTACTTGTATTCCATCCATCCCTGGCATCATGAGGTCTAAAATCATAATATCAGGAAAAAAGCTTTCTATTTTCTCCAAGGCATCATTGCCATCTTCAGCGGTCTCCAGGTTTTTAAACCCTCCGCTTTCTAAATAACTGACAATTAATTCCCGATTTAAGGCAGCGTCATCGACAACTAAAATGCGGCTATCATAAAAAGCGGCATTTCTTAGACCCATGTTTTGTTGCTTATTCAGCATGATTGCTCTCAAATGTAAAATTTAAGCCGCATGATTTTCCCATGGGCCTCAGCAATAATTTCATCTGCAAAAGAATGGATAATTGCCAAGCCTTGAACATCGCTAGAGATTTTGGAGACAGCATGGCTCCAGTCAAACCCTTTGCCAGCGCTAATGATCACAACCTCTACCTGTTCTGGACTGAGATGAAGATTTACCTTGAGCAACCGTTGAGCTAAGCTTTTGTTTTGCAATCTTTCCTTGATCAAGTCACAGAAATTTAAGGATTTTTGGCGGTTATCAGGGCAGTCAACTTCCAGATTGCTCCATAAAAGTGCATTTGTGACCACCTCGTGCGTGGAGGTTAGAATTTGCTCGCATAAAACAGGGTGAAGGCTGGTTTTATGGAGAAGAAAATGGTCGATCACAGCCGTAATATCGATAATATAAGCTGTCAACGTCGTCAAAGATAAGGCAAGCTCTCCCGGGGGGGCTTCAAACCCGGCTAGGCCATGCTTGAGAGTCTTACCTTCAATTAAAATGGTCTTATTATTATGGACGGCATCAATAAGATCTTGTGTTGTGGGGCTTACCCCAAATAAAGTTGCCCGCTTTGTATTATCAGAAGGCTCTCCTGAAACCTTCCGTGAAGATTTAGGAAAAAGTTGGGATTGTTCCTGATTTTTAAGTACCTTTTTAGATGGTGCAATTGGCATCTAGGTCACTCTATGTTAAATAAGCTGTCGAAACGTCCCAGATCAAGCATCTTTTTCACCTGGCCCTGGGCTCCCTTTAAAATAACGTCACCATTAACAGATTTTAGTTTATCCCGTGCAATCAGGAGCATTCCCAGACCAGCAGAATCAATAAATTCAAGTTCCGTCAGGTCAAATAAACAACACTTGCTGTTGTTATCTGTAACAATCTTGGTAATTTCTCGGAAATTGCTGTAATCAGCAAAAGTCAGACGGCCTTTCATATCGACTTCAATCTTGGGACCTTTAGATTTCAATGTATAAATCACAATCGCTTCTCCTGAAAAAAGTGTTACTAACCTCTATAGCCTTCAGTTTAGAAGAGGGGGCCTTAACAGAAGGTTAAAACAAGAAAAAATATCAGGCGATGGGGAAAATTAACCGGTTCTCGCCATTTCAAGGGCAGGAACATAATGGCTAACACCCTCTTACTTTCAAACAGACATACTTTTTTTTGCCTAAAGAGGCGTGTCTATGTTAATTTTTTATTATGAATAACAGAAATAGGAAAAAGAGCGCACGTGCCTAAAAAGCTCTCCAGGCCCATTCAGCGACAGCCTTTTTCCCCCAAAATAGGGTTGGGATTTGCCTATCGGCTGGGCATTGAGTTTATGTCAGGGATTCTCGTCGGGCTGCTTCTGGGGTATGCTGTAGACCGCCTATGGGGCACGCAGCCCTGGGGCCTTGTGGCTATGGTCTTATTGGGTTCAGCGGCTGGATTGTTAAACATTTTTCGCATGCTCGGTTTATGGGGAAGGTCTGTTGCCAAAACGTCCTCCTTACCGCTAAAAGAGGAAAAAGATGGTTGATCCCTTATATCAATTTAAGATACGTCCCTTGATCCATCTGGAATGGGGAGGATGGGATATTTCTTTTACCAATTCATCCCTTTTTATGGTATTGGCAACCCTCATCCTTATCATGTTTTTTTCCTTTTCTGTGAACGCCCGGTCCCTCATTCCGAATCGGTTACAAATGATTAGCGAGTTACTCTACACGTTTGTCTCGGATATGATCCAGGAAAATACCGGAAAAGCTGGTCTTCCTTATTTTCCTTATATTTTCAGTTTATTTCTATTCATTTTAATGGGAAATATGTTAGGTATGGTTCCCTACGGCTTTACGTTTACGAGCCATATTATCGTGACATTTTCCCTGGCTTTTATGGCGATTAGCTTCATAACAGTATTGGGCATCGTTCGCCACAAGTGGCGTTTCTTGCGCTTGTTTTGTCCCGAGAATACCCCTGTTTTCATTATTCCTCTTCTGGTTCCTATAGAAATTATGTCATATTTAACCCGTTCCGTTAGTTTATCGATCCGGCTCTTTGCCAATATGATTGCCGGGCATGCGATGTTAAAACTCTTTGCCGGTTTTGCTATTGCCCTGGCAGGCACAGCCTTTTTTCCTGTGGCTTTGGCCTCTGTTGCCATGAATGTTGCGATAACGGGCTTTGAGTTTTTGATTGCTTTACTTCAGGCGTACATCTTTACTATATTAACTTGTATATACTTGCACGACGCCCTTAATCTCCATTAGAGCGCTGCAAAAACTTTACTGAAATTATTGGATAACTTTTCTTAACTAGGAGCGCACAACGTATGGATATGGCAGCAGCAAAAATGATTGGGGCAGGATTGGCAATGTTGGCGTTGTTGGGCGTTGGTATTGGCCTTGGAAATATTTTTTCCAACCTCATTACCGCTATTGCGCGTAACCCTTCAGCAAAAGATGATGTCATGAAAGTTGGGCTGATTGGGTTTGCCTTAACGGAATCCATTGCTTTGCTGGCCTTCGTTACAGCATTAATTATCCTCTCAAAATAAAAGAGATGTTTTGCCATGCCACAATTTGAAGTCTCAACTTATCCCTCTCAAATTTTTTGGCTGGTTATTTGCTTTGCTTCCTTGTGTTTTGTGATGGCCCGCTACCTGGTTCCTCGGCTTACGTCTGTCCTTGGGGCGCGGGAACAACGGTTGCAGGAAGACTGGGACCAGTCCAGAAAGTTGAGCAACGCTGGCGAGTCTTTGAAACAGGAAAACTTAGAGCGCTTGGCTGATGCACGCGGGAAGGCACATTCCCTAATTCACCAAACCATTCAAGAAATACATCACCAGAGATCAAGCCAAATAGGTGTTTTGGATGAGGAATTGACCATAAAGGTGAAAAATATCTGTTACGATCTGGAAGCCCAAGTACAAACGATCTTAACCAACATGGAACCCCTGGTGTCCCACCTTGTTAAGGCAACGTCCCGCCGTGTTTTAGGGCAAAGCCTCACTCAGGCTGAAATTAAAGTGGTTGTCCAGGATGTTCTTAAGAAGCGGAACTTAATTTAATGGACCCAACGCTTATTGTCCTTTTGAGCTTTGTGATTTTTATAGGGGTTGCCTATCGTCTTGGGTACCATCAATCGATGGCAGCTTTGGACCATAAAATAGCTAGCATCCGGCAAGATTTAGAAGAAGCAGAACGAGCGAAAGAAGGTGCCACTAAAGCTTTAAAAGAGGAGCGCCAACGCCACGGGGAAATTGAGGAAGAGATTAAACGTATTGCCAAGCAAACTGAAGAGCAAGCCTTCACCCTTCGAGAGAACGCTCTGGAAGAGATCCATAAAATGATAAGCATTCGGCAGAAGGCTGCAGAAGATATGATAGAGAGGATGCGCCATAGAGCTATTCAAACTATCCAGGAAGAAGCGGCGGCAATGACTTTGGCAACTTTTGAAAAATTGGTGACAGCTCAATTTTCTTCGGCACAGCAAGAAGCCTTAAATGATGAGGCCATTGCGCAAATTACAGCCCAACTGACCAAAGGCCAGATGGATTATGCGCATAAGCCCAAACGCTTTAAATCTAAACGCTTTGCTGCTGGATGAGTCTTGCAGGTTATCAATTTCGGAAGAATTTTAGGGCGTGTCATCAATGATCGTCTTTTGGTTTACAAATGATGGTTTTCTGTGCTTCTGTTTCTTAAATACTTTTTTTTATTCTACAATACAGTTCTCGAAGCTAACCATATTAGCCTCAAAATCCTTCAATTGATGGTAAGCCCCAAGAGAGATTTGATTTTAAATACGCTTGGATAAAAAATTGGCGTGCTGACCTTGGTTTCTTTTTCCTTTTTTACGACCAAAAGGGGGTCATCAGGGTTTTTGTCAATATGGTTCGCTAATCAATCTTTTCTTGCCATTCAAGGAGAATACGGCTAAAAAACAAGGTGTCCCAAAACGTTTTAGACGTTTTAGAAAAATTATAGAAAGACGCACGCCGTTACGCATTTGGAGCATCTGCCATGAAGCCAATGAAAAATGTCACGATCTCTGGTCGAGAAGTTTTACCCCTCGTTGAAGGAGGCAAGGGAATCGCCGTGTCTAATGGCGAGAGTTCTGGGGCATGGGCGGCAGCCGGAGGTGTTGGCACATTTTCAGCCGTGAACGCTGATGCCCATGATGAACAAGGAAACCTCATTCCGGTTGTTTATCACGGAAAAACCCGTAGGGAGCGTCATGAAGAACTGGTCCGATACTCAATTCAAGGTGGCATTACCCAAGCCAGGATCGCTCATGAACGCTCCAATGGCCAAGGGCGGATCCATATGAATGTTCTGTGGGAAATGGGTGCGGTCGAGCCGATCTTGCATGGCGTATTGTCTAAAGTTAAAGGGTTGGTTCACGGCGTAACCTGTGGGGCTGGTATGCCTTATAAGCTAGCAGAAATTTGCGTCCACTACGGGGTCCATTACTACCCCATTGTCTCCTCTGCGCGGGCGTTCCGTATTTTGTGGAAACGGGCTTATAACCGATTTCCTGAATCATTAGGGGGGGTCGTCTACGAGGATCCCTGGTTGGCTGGTGGCCATAATGGCTTGTCCAATAGCGAGCATCCCGACCAACCAGAAAGCCCGTTGCCACGGGTCGTTGATCTGCGCCGGGCAATGCGTGAATGCGGTCTTGATACAACGCCCATCTTTATGGCTGGGGGCGTTTGGTGTTTGAAGGAATGGGAAGAATGGTTAGACAACCCTGATGTTGGCCCGATTGCTTTCCAGTTTGGTACACGGCCCTTGCTGACGCAGGAAAGCCCCATCTCTAATGCCTGGAAAAAAAAGCTGTTCACTTTGAAAGAAGGGGACATCCGCCTAAATCGTTTTAGCCCAACGGGTTTTTATTCTTCAGCTGTACGTAACGATTTTCTGCTTGAACTGGAAGCGCGGTCCCGTCGGCAGGTGGCTTATAGCGTGGCACCTGTTGGGGAACATACGGAAGCTTTTCCTGTGGGGGCCAGAGGACGGCTGGTCTATTTAACCGTCCATGACAGGGAACAGGCTGAAGCCTGGGTTAAGGCCGGGTTTGTTGATGCGATGCGTACGCCCGATTCAACTCTGGTGTTTGTTACCCCCTCCCAGCAAAATGAGATTTTAACCGACCAAATTAATTGTATGGGGTGTCTCTCGGCCTGTAATTTTAGTAATTGGGCGCAAAATGAGGAAGGATCTACAGGTAAAAAGGCTGACCCGCGCTCCTATTGTATCCAGAAAACCCTTCAGGCCATTAGCCATAGCGATGATGTTAACCATCAATTGATGTTTGCTGGCCACCAGGCGTATCGTTTTGCAAAAGACCCGTTTTATGCTAATGGGTTCATCCCAACCGTTCAGCAGTTGGTGGAGCGCCTTCAGACAGGGGCTTGATAAAGGAAGATGAAAGGTTTAAGTTAGAGTGTTCATCAAGGTTTCTCGTTTTTTGTAATAACCAACAGAAAAAGGAGCTTGATATGCCTCAGAAAAAAAACTGGATCCTCTTGGCAGATGGTGGAAATGCCCGGGTTATAGAAAGAATCGCCCCTTTTGGAAAACTCAAAGAGGTCTTTAATTTAGCCCATACGCACCAGTTAACCCATGAGCATGGAAATGACCGGCCTGGGCGGGTCTTTGAAAGCGCTTCCCCTACCCACCATGCCTACGAACCCCCTTCAGATTGGCACGACCTTCAAAAAGACGTTTTTGCAAAAGAATTGGCAAATTTGTTAAAGGATGCTTATGAAAGCCGAAAATTTGATGAGCTTTCCATTGTCAGCCCGCCCCATATGCTGGGGCTTCTCAGGTTTCACCTCAACAATAGTCCCGTTCATTCCCGGATTATAAAAGAAGCTGATAAAAATATCGTCTCTTTGCCTTTGAATAAGGTTCAAGATTATGTGGATAACCTGCCTGTGAAGGGGTGAGAGTCGTTTCCAAGAGAGGGGGCAATTTTGATGCCTCCTCTCAAACATCCATTTCAATCACCTTTAAGCAGGGTGAATGCAATAAAACCATAACAAAATCTATGGTGTGCATTATTTTAATAAAATTATATTTTATAGCCCAAAGAGAATTTTTTGTTGGAAATATAAGATGTTAGTGATATTTGACTCTAAATAAGATAAAAAATAAAAAAAATAATGGACAAAGTTATTTGATTCATGTATCAATAGATTGTAAACGAAAATTATCTATATACATATCGCATAAAAAATCACGCTGTTGGCGATATAAGAATTTCCTGTTGGTAGAAAAATTAAATACTGAGATGTTGAGCCGGGCTTTTTTGCCTTGGGTATTTTAAGTTTTAAATTAATTAAGCCTATGGTTAATGGAGAGCTCACGATGAAAAAAACCGTATCCATTAGTTTACTTACAGCCGGGGTTTTGTCATCATCTGCACTTGCCAAGCCTATGCAAGTGGGTGATTTGTATCTTTCGATGCTGCAAATTGTTCAGTATAATAGTCCCTCTTTTTTGAATAAACTAGGGAGCCCGCAGGAGGCGAGTAGCCTTGCTGCCTTGTGTCAACCAGGGGGCCAATTGGTTAAAAGCGACCAAGGAAGCAAGTCCTCAGGAAGCCAACCAGTTGGGTTGGGCGCGTTTTTCAGCGGGCTTGCTTCTTTCAGCATTTCCAATGGCACATTGTTAGCAAGAAAATCGATCTACCCTGAACGGCCTGCAGACTACGTGCCTAATTTAACTGAAACGCCTAGGCTGTTAACAGAGGGGGGGGGAAGTGGCCCTGTAAGGAATAGCGCCTTTTCACTCGCTGCACCACCTGTACGATTCGTGGTTTCTCCTCACCTTATAGAAAAAGTCTTGCCCTCATCATCTGAAAGCGCGATGCCAATTGCTTCTGAAAAGAATATTTCAGATCAATCCATCAGAAAAGTATCTTCTTTAACACCATCAACGGAATCACCACCGTTAATAGTTGCTTCTGATTTAAAAGATACCTCAGGACAAGCCTCGGGAAATGTCCTATCCTTATCAGCTAATATACCTGGATTTTTAACAGTTGATGCCGACAAAAGCCTTTCAGGTGAGACCCTGGAAGAAACTTCTCGCATAGCGCCTCCCGCGCCTCCGTTGCCAGATATTCCTGTTCCAGATATTCCTGTTAATGAATATAGAACAGGAAGAGGACTACGCTTTACCCAAGCGACCTCAAGGGATGATAGTTTACGGCCATTTAACCTATATCTGCAAAGAGATGCCCTGCAAAGGGATCCCGACGTCGCTATTGATCCCGTTGGCGAGGCAGCGCTGAGGCGGGCCATAGGATCATTACGTAAAGTACGGTCGCCTAGGGTAAATGAGGAACAGGTGCCATCTCAAAGCTTGCCAATTAACAGCTCTACACTGAGAGATGCAGCTTGGCAGGGTTACTTGGAAAGCAGAGGGTCATTAGCAGCACCTTTTATTGATTTGAAGACTGTTATTATTGGTATGCAAAGTCGCTTTCGAGAGATATTTTTGCATATTGCAAATCTAGAGGCGGAATTGGAAACATTAACGGGACGCACCCATATGTTTCGTCGGAGGCAAGTAATGCGGCAGTTAGGGGAACTGCGGGAAGAACAGGCATCATTGAGAGAGAGTGCTGAACAGCTTCCCCCACCGCCTCCGCCTTCGGAGCCATATCCGTATGAGCAAGAAGTGCCACCGCTCCCTTCAGGGCTATATCTCGATGAAGAAGGCGAAGATCTGCCGTTGCCACCGCCACCTCCTCCTTCGTCTCCGCGTCCGCCTTCGGGGCCTTATCCATATGGGCAAGGAGGGTCTGTGTCTCTAGTTTCGTTCCCGCCGCCACCACCTCTTGCGCCGCCGCCACCGCCTCCGGGGCCATATCCAATTGGACAAGGAGGGTCTATGGTTCCATTTGTGCCACCACCGCCACCACCTCTTGCGCCACCGCCGCCACCTCCGGGACCATATCCATATGGACAAGGAGGGTCTGTGTCTGTAGTTTCATTCCCGCCGGTACCGCCGCCGCTACCTCTTGCGCCGCCACCGCCGCCCTTGACACCACATCCGGGCAATCTGCAGGGGCCTTCAATTCCCTTTGCTCCGCCTCTCCCTTTACTTGTAGGTGTGTCGGCAGCCCCTTCAGTTCTTGTGCCACCGCCTCCGCCCTTAGCGCCACCGCCTCCCTCGGTCGTGGCAGGAGTTGGTCAACTAGGGGTTAATGCGCCATTATTGGTTGATGGGAATGCCCGGAATGATTTGTTATCCTCTATTAGAGGGGCTGGACAGAAAATCTTGAAGACTGCTGCTAGAGCTCTGGGGGCTGTTCGTGCTTTTAAGAACGGTCAACAGGGAGAGCGAACCAGGGTAGCCGTCCAAACAAGCCCAGCTCCTTCAATAATGGGTTCCCTTTCTGCCGTTGCTGGTAATAGATTTAGTCAATTCACTGCAGCTGCTACAAGGTTCTATAACAACCAAAAGGGAATAGATGATGAAGAGGCAGAAAGAGAGGGTTATTCAGACCCAGAAGATGATGAAGATATACGAGAAGGAATTGTACAAGTTGGGAGCACTCGTGTTGTAACTGCGCCTGAAAGTGCTCGGGGCAAAATTGAACCTGTCGTTCCAGTTGTGCTGCAGCCGTCCCGTCCTGTGACGCTGGTAGATGACTCTATAAGTCAGGGGAAGCTTCAAGTTGCGCAGCCTTTAGGCGTACCCTTAGCACCTCCTGTTTTAGATAAAATATGGAAAAAACCTAACGATCAGAACTTGGTTAACATACAGGTCGAACCGGTCGATAGGGGAGCTTTGCTCGCAAGTATTCAAGGGAATCCGATGGAAGCTCTTCGGTCGGTAAAGTTTCGTGATAACCAAATGGCACAAGAGGCGGAAGAAAGGAAATTTAAAAAAGAATCTCTCCTCAGCGCTGCAGAAGTTCTTAATAATGTTATGGAGCAACGCCGGGCGTCCATGATGAAGCATGCTAATCCTAAGGATGATGATGACGATGATGGCGATTTTAATCCTGATTAACAATCTTTCCAACGTATTTAAAATCAAAAACCCCGCTGCCTTTGGCGGGGTTTTTTGGTGAAAGAGCCAGTTGCCGTTACTTCCTTCCTAATCTTCCAGCAGCCTGAATAAATCCTTGACCGGTTCGAGCGGGATCTTGCTTCCCTTTACCGAGCTGCGGGTATTGAAGGTCGATAAGATAACTGGAAAATCCCGAGGATTGTTTATTGTATTGGCAAAATCAAAGCCTGGAAACAGGTTCCAATGGCAACGGCCTTGCTCTTGGGCATTCAACTCGGCAACCAGTTTAGATAAGTTGTCCCAGCGCATGATTTGCATCCCTTCCGTTCTTATAGGGGGAATTAATCCAGGAGGCTGCCATAAACCTTTTGTATCTGCCCAACAATACGCTGGAAGGTAGAGGTCGTAATGCATGCCAATTTCTGTTTCATAGGAAACCAGGTGCATTTTCTGCGCGTCCCGCCGGTTACGTACTTGGGGCCAAAAAGCGAGCCTTTGAGAGACAGGTTCATTAAACTTAGCGGTCCTTAGGTACTTTTCCTCCTTACCCAAAAGGGTTTTTTGTGGGACATGATAAGAAACAATCCGCTGGCTTAGTTCTTCCCGGATGATGGTTCCGTCCTCGATAAGTCGGTATTGGCTCTTAAGTATTTGTTCAGCCTCAGTTGCTTTATGGGGATCATCCAAGATTTTGAGGACCAGAGCAAAACACTGGTGATACGCTTCCCGTAATGACATTTTTACAGCTTTGACCTCTCTGAAAAACAGGCTTAATTCCTGAAATACCTTTAAAGCCTTTCCTTCTGCCCACGCCCAAAAATCCCCTGCTCCCGCTGCATCCTTGAGGACATCCATATGCTTTAAGGCAACTTGCGGATGGGTTAGGACGAAGACGGATAAAACCCCGTCCACATCGAGGTGATTATTGATCACCAGATCATAATCAATACCCTTATTGAGTTGCAGGTAACGAAAGCAGATTTCTGTGGAGGTCCCGGCCTTATACCTCTCTTCTGTCTTGTTGGGCCGCCAATGGCTTAGCTCACCATCTATTCCCTTTCTGAAGCCATTGCCTGCCGTCCCATCCACATATAGCGTGCGAACAGAAGAGGGTTGTTGATCAGGTGAGCCTTCGATATAAAAGTCAATCTCTTGTGTCATTGTCATCTCCTGTTAGAAAAATTGAGGCGCTACAATTGTTTTATACATGAGATCAGACAATTTACTGTCATTTATGACCATATATTGTCATAATTCTTATATGACGGCAGGGATCATTCAAAATCTAGGGAAGAATTTAGCTTTTCTGCGCAAAAACCGGAATCTGACGCAAGCCAAACTTGCCAAAGCTTCAGGTATCCCCCGCACGACTTTGTCTTATATTGAATCTGGACAGGGGAACCCGACCGTAAAAATTCTCGGCGCTCTGGCGTCAACCTTAGGTGTCTCTGTTGAAGAACTTCTCAGCCCGCCTCGGCCAAGCTGTTTGCTGGTTCGGGAAGCCGACCTAAAGCGCCAGCCAAGGGCAAGGGGTCAGGCTGAGGTTGTGACGCTCTTGCCGGATCCGGTTCCTGGCTTGCAATTTGAGCGCCTGAACTTCAAGCCATCCTCCCTCGTTATGGGTATCCCCCATTCCTCAGGGACAAGAGAATATTTTACCTGCATACAGGGACGGGTTGCTGTTTCCGTAGAAGGCCAGGACTATGCCCTTAACCCCGGTGATGTCCTTGCTTTTCCGGGCGACTGTAAACACGCTTACCGCAACCTTGCGACGGGGGAAAGTCAGGGAATCAGTATTGTCGTCCTGCACGTTGGGAGTTTATAAACGGATATTTAAATGATACCGTGTCCCTTTTCGCTCACCCGTAGAGCCAAGCGCCCCTTTATGAACGAGATCTTGCAAATCCCTTGTGGCCGTGGCGCGGGAGGTGCCTGTCATACGAATATATTTTTCAGTGTTTAGACCCCCTTTAAATCCATCGGGGCCTTCGCGGAAAAGCCGGGCAATAACTTTTTCTTGTCTTGGGTTCAACTGGTTGCGCAATTTGTCATAAAGCTTTGTTTTTTCAATGAGGAAAAGAACCTTATCTTGAGTATACTCTTGCGCCTTTAAAACTGTTTCTGCAAAGAGGAGTAACCAGGGTGTAATTTCCATGTCCTTATTATTTGACTCTAGCGCATCATAATAGGCTTTTTTGTTTTTCTCAATTGTATGAGAGAGGGCAATCAATGTTGGTTGCTGGAGGGACTGCGATAAAACTTTTTCCGCGATAGCCCGTCCAATCCGCCCATTACCATCCTCGAAAGGGTGAATACAAACAAAATATAAGTGCGCCATCCCAACACGTGTTAAGGCGGGTAGGGGCTCTTTACCGCCAGGAGCGGTTTTATTAAACCAACCTATAAATTTTTCCATTTCGTGAAAAATAACTTTTGAAGGGGGCGCTTCAAAATGAACTTTTGGGGCATGGATATAGCCAGAGACAACCTGCATTGGTTCTTGATGCGTCCTGTAACAACCAGCATCCTTAAGATCAAGCTTGCCTCTGGTGAGCATGGTGTGCCACCTGAACAAGATTTCATGGGTCAGTGGTAGGTTATAATTTTGATATAAATCGACCATCATTTCAGAAATACCTTGCTCTGCCAGCGGAATCTTGCGGTTATCCGCAGCTAGGCCAAAATTTTGCCGGATGGAGGACTGCACGCTCTCGCGATTGAGGTATTCCCCTTCAATCTCTGATGTTTTGACGGCTTCATCACTGATCAAATCAATAATCAAGGAGCTTTTATCGTCATCTGCAATATGTGTATAAGCGCCTAGAAAAACGCCTGATTTTTTCAAGAAAGCATCTTCAAGCTCTCTTAAAAGAGATGAATTATAGCGGAAATCAGGCCAGTCTTTTTGTTGCCAATTCCATGTCACGGGGCATAAAATCCTTGTTTATAACTCAAATTATAGCCTTTTATGAGTTATAAATCTATTATTTATGCCTCATTTTTCTCAGAAATCCGGGTCAAAGTACCCCCTTGAACCTCCTGGCCGTTTCGGCGTAAAGTGCCCGCCATGGCAGATGAGCAATCATAGGTTGTGTTTCGAGTGGTCAGTTTCAACCCCTTTTTTGATGACCGCTCTCGTTGGTTTTTGTGGTGGCCTGTGGGCATGGGGATTGGCATTTCCATTTACTTTGCCTTACCTTATGAACCTTCTTTTACCCATATCTTGGCTCTTCTGGGGACGGGCCTGGTGGCGGTTTCAGCACCCCTTTATTTCTGGCGCTACCGTACACTGCCTTTCTTGGTATCCATGGCGATTTTAAGCCTCTGTCTAGGCTTTGCTGCGGCCAAGCTGCGTACCGACAGCCTTGCCACGCCCTTTCTCATCACAAAGATTGAAAACATCACCATAGATGCACATATCGTGGATATTGAGGAGCAGCCGAAGCGTCGTCGCCTGACGTTTGACCAACTTGTTTTTTCAGAAAAAATTCCTGTTTTACACAAAATTCGCCTGACCATACCCTTGTCCCGTCCTTTAAACGCAACTATTGGCGACCGTGTGTCCTTTAAGGCTTCCCTTCTTCCTCTTTCAAGCCCTGTGAGCCTGAATGGATATCATTTTCGGCGGCAGGCTTATTTTCAAGGAATTGGCGCAACGGGGCGCATCAAGGGCCAAGTGCATATTATTAAAAAGCAGGATAAGCCCCTCTGGCTCACGGCTGCCCGGTACCGTTTAACGCAAACCATCCGCCAACGCCTGGATGATCAACGGGGAGAGATTGCCGCCGCGCTCATTACAGGGGACCGGTCTGGCATCCATCCAGCTACGCGCCAAGCATTTACAGATGCGGGCCTTGCACACATCCTCGCCATCTCCGGCCTTCATTTAACGCTAGTGTCCGGGCTTGTTTTCCTGGTCTTTCGCCGCGGCCTTGCCTTCATCCCCTATCTTGCGGAGAATTACCCGATCAAGAAATGGGCTGCCGTAGGCGTGGTTATCGCTACGTTTGCTTACCTGTCCATCTCCGGCTTTGGTATTCCCGGGCAGCGGGCCTTTGTTATGGTGAGTATTGTGATGCTGGGTATCCTCTTGGACCGTAATCCCTTATCCATGCGTCTTGTGGCCATTGCGGCCACGGTAATCTTGCTAATCCGTCCGGAAAGTTTGTTATCCGCTAGTTTCCAGCTATCTTTCGCTGCGGTCATTGGCCTGATCGCGGCTTACGAGGGCGGCTGGGGGCCTTTGCGGCAATGGTCGCTGGATGGGGGCTATCACCGTAAGTTCATGGCTTATGGTGCTGGATTGGTTGCAACCACCCTCATTGCCACCTTGGCAACAACCCCTTATACCCTGGCTATTTTCAATCGGTTTACTTTGCAAACCATCATAGGCAATTTTTTAGCCATTCCCTTAACCACCATTTTGATTATGCCGGCGGCAACCTTGAGCGTCTTGTCCCTGCCTTTTGGGGGTTTTGAGCTTGTTTTCCAGGTTCTCTCTTTTGGGCTGGGGCGACTCATCCTTATCGCGCAGACGGTTTCTTCTTGGCCAGGTGCCGCTATTATGGTTCCCACTCCACCACCTGCCTTCCTGACCCTGGTAACGTTAGGAGGGTTATGGATGTGTTTTTGGAAAAACCGCTGGCG
>JAJONN010000018.1 GCA_021323455.1 Alphaproteobacteria bacterium
CGGAAAAAATGTTGGCTATGGGGATAGATGGCTTAATCCATCACATCAAAACCATCAACCTTTATCGCACAAAAGCCAAAAATATCATGGCAATGTCGCAAATTCTGGTTGACCGTTTTGAGGGGCAGATTCCCAAAACCCGGGAAGACCTGGAGTCCTTGCCTGGAGTGGGCCGTAAAACAGCCAGCGTGGTCTTGAATGTTGTTTTCCAAGAACCAACAATCCCTGTGGACACGCACATCTTTCGGGTGTCGAACCGTTTGGGGCTTGCTACCGGGAAAACCCCTCTGGCTGTGGAAAAAGGGTTAGAGGCGGTCATTCCGGAAAACTTACGCGTCCGTGCCCATCACTGGCTTATCCTGCATGGGCGTTATGTTTGCAAGGCGCGTGTGCCCTTGTGCCCTACATGCATCCTCAATGACTTATGTCCTTATGAACCCAAGACGCCAAAGCTTTAGGGCGTGTATCGTTCTAATGACTTCCCTTAACGCTTCATTAACGCCCCCTGCCTTATAATAAGCTTAGAATCAAATATTATTATGAGGGTTTGTCTGATGCGGAAAAACTATTGCAGGGCACTTTGCCTTTTCATTTTTTCTATCTTGGCTGGAAGGTCGGCTTTAGGGGGTCAGGAGTGTTCGGTTAATGTGGTTGCTCTTACTTGGAATATGGGAAACAGCACGGCCGAAGGCGATGTGGTTAACGATATGGTTCAAGAGATCACAGCCAAAGACTTTCCGGATGTTATTCTGGTGGGTACCCAGGAAGAAATGGCAACAAAGGAAAGACAGCTTAATCAACAGCTATTGGACACATTAAATAAAGGTCCCGTTAAATACATTCTTCAACAGAATGAATCTCACCTTACGCTGGCAGGAGGGAATTCCAAAAAAGGACTGAAGATGATTTTCCAGAACCGGAGAGAGCTACAAAACCGTACAAGCCTGACTATTCTCGCCAAAACGGGTGTCGCTTTAGAAAATATCCAGGTGAGAATTGACTATCCACCAGGAAAGAAGAAATCCAACAACAGTTTTATTGTTATTGAAGGAAAATTGAAAAAAGGCGCTTGCCATTTACCAATGGCCATTGCCAGTGTCCATTTATCTTCAAAAACGGATCAAAAACGGCGGTTGCACGCGAATGTTTTCCTGGGAAAGAACTTTAGCCCCCTTGAAAACAGCTATGAGGACCTTCTCAAGGCATCCCAACGGTTTAATCTCATTATGGGAGATTTTAACGAGCGAGACTATTTGATGAAGGACGTGAGTGTTTCTGACCGGGGATTCCTTACAAACTTTATGGCCCATGGGTATGACTTTTCCCAGCCTCAAGAAAGGCCAAGTTTTGTTTATGGGACTTATGGATTTACTCAAGTAAACGATAAGCTTCTCAAGAAGCAAAAGGTGGAAACGATACGAGATCCCAGAGGCCGACCTCACAATGCAAAAGGCGGCTATTTGGACCGGATTACCTTTACGTCAGGTTTTTCCGTTCTGAGCGATGCAGGAACATATGGGCCTCTCACCAAGTATCATTTGTATGAGTATAAGGGGAAAAATGGTAAACATTATTATTCTACTTCTGACCATGTGCCGGTGGTCCGCTTCTTCACCATAACAAGCCCCGAGAATGAACTATCTTTCGTGCGAAACTATGTCAAGCGGCTGCTGCCAAATTTTGGGCCGGATATTGCACAACTGGACAAGAATGCATTCGGGTTCCACGACGACGAGAATCCAACGGTTCAGTTTTCTTCGGCTGAGCGCGAAGAAAAGCTGAAAGCCATGAGAGGACTTGCAGAAAATATAAAGGTTTTAAGTAGTAAGCTGGAAGGATCGGATAAGCCATTCCTATTATCTGCTCATAATAGGATTAAAGAGTGCAATCTAGCACGGAATGCTTCTTTATTGGACCAGAATAACTCAAAAGCACAAAAAAAACCCGGCAATGCTGGGGTAGGGGAATGGTTTATTCCGGCTTCCTTAACGATGGCAAATTATACTTGTTATAGTCATGCTGTAAACGACCTTATACATTTTAAATAATTATGAGGTGACGGATCCCTAATATGAAGAAATTTATTTTATTATTGACAATCCTATCTATTACCACAGCAAGTACTGCCTCGGCTTTTGTGCTGACGGGCACCGCCGCAGGCGTTGCTGGGGTTTTGTTGCCAATCGTAGAGCCGATAGCTAAAGACGCGATTAAGGGCGTGGCACAGGAAATCCAAGGTGTCATTACAGGGAAAAAATGCCCAAGAGTTTGCACAGGCATGGCCCTTCCTTGCAAGAAAGCTGCAGGACTCTCTTTTTGCAAGGCATGGTGTCAAAAAATCCGGCAGGTGGGTGGCTATGAGTTGAAGATCCGTTTCGGGGGCATGCCGGATAGGCAAGCAAAATCGGACGCTTTCGCTTCCTCCGCCCCCCAAAAACTTGCAGATCGCAAAAAAGGAATGCGCAGCAACCCCAGCGGTGATAAGGAGTGGAGCTTGGCCAGTTGCGTAAGGCACAGGGTCCGGGCAGGGAAGAATACGCCCCAAGGCAAAGGAAATCTAAAATCAATTGCTGTTTATTCCCAGGAAGACCTTAATGATCTTCTTAGCTTGATTGCGTTGCAAATGGCAGCGCGGCAAATTGTTAATACACAAGGACGAGGGCTAAGTCCTGAAGGTTTAAAATTAATAAAGGCGAAGCCTGAAGAGGTTGTTAAGGAAGCTGAGGAGCTTGAAAAACGTATCACGGCATCTATTACAAAAAATTTAGCGGACAACATTTATGGCAACCAGTAAGAATTAGGAAGGTAGTTAAAAGAAAAACCTCTCTGCCAGAACAGAATTGGACCTTGGTTTTCCCCGCTCCCTTTGAAAAATTCCCCCGCCAAAAACCACACGATTGCTTTTTTATTTTATCTTGAGGTATAATTTCCTCAGGTTTCTTTAACAGTAGGAGAGAATGATATGAGCAAAGTTGACGATAAAACTGTTTGGCGTGCCCAACGGGGGGTTGAGGCCCTAGAGGGAATTGATCAGGGCTTACGTGCCTATTTGAGCCAGGTTTATATGTTTATGGCCTTTGGCCTTCTCTTGACGGGGGGCGCTGCTTACACCGTGGCGAATGTGCCAGCGATGATGCACCTTGTTTTTGGGACGCCCCTCCAGTGGCTGGTTATTTTTGCGCCTCTCGGCATGGTGTTTTTCTTAAGCTTTCGAATTCATACCTTACGGTATTCAACCGCTCAGGCCGTATTCTGGCTATATTCTGCTCTGGTCGGGGTTTCTCTGGCTTCCATCTTCTTGATGTATACAGGCACAAGCATCGCGCGCATTTTCTTCATCACATCTTCCCTGTTCGGGGCCATGAGCATTTATGGCTATACAACCCGTAAGGACCTTTCCGGCATGGGGTCTTTCATGTTTATGGGGTTGATCGGCGTTGTTATTGCCAGCTTGATCAATATATTCCTGCAAAGTGACGCCATGCAGTTTATGATTTCTATCATCTGCGTTATTGTGTTTACAGGGTTAACAGCCTATGACACGCAAGCCATTAAATTGATGTACTATGAAGGTGACGAGGCAGAAGTGATGGGGAAGAAAGCCTTGATGGGGGCCTTAAGGCTTTATCTTGACTTCCTTAACCTGTTCTTAGCCATGCTACATCTCTTTGGAGACCGCCGTTAGAGCGTCTCTTTCCGCACTTGCCAAGCTTGCCCCCGCGAAGGTGGGGGCATTTCTCGCAATGAGATAACACTGCTTTTCTAAAATATTCAAAAAATTCTCCTTATTTCTCAACGATCTCTCGAGAAAAATATTGATATATTGGCAATCGTCGATTTTTTAAGTGAAATCTGGCTCCACAAGGGATAAAGTCGCGAAAAGATAACAACAATCGGATTAGGAATTAAAAAATGCAGTCAGGTTCGGCACCGTATCAGTTTTTAGCAGGGATCTATTTGAGTTTTTGGGTTTTTACCTTGCCTGCAGGAGCGGATACGGTTGGGGAAGCGCTACCTGTGCCTCAAAGCCAGTCTGCTGCGTATGAACCAAAGGTAGGGCCAAATCTGGACCCTCAGAAAACGGATGAAGGAACGGCTGAAACGGATAACGATAGCTTTGACGACGGTTCTAACGATCCTTTGGAACCTCTCAACCGATTGTTTTTTGGTATTAATGAAATCCTTGACTTTGTGATCCTCCGCCCTGTTGCGGAAATTTACAGGGCGGTTGTGCCCGACCCGGTGCGCAATGGGGTGACGAACGTCTTGGATAATCTGTTTGCGCCGGTTGTATTTTTGAACCATATCCTTCAAGGAGAACCTGAACGTGCTACCGCGACTTTATTCCGGTTCCTCATGAACTCGACCTTTGGCCTTGGTGGCCTGGTGGATGTGACATCAGAGATGGGCTACCCGCGATATGATACAGACTTTAACGAGACCTTGACGGCTTGGGGCGTAGAAACAGGGCCTTATTTGGTATTGCCCTTGATTGGTCCCTCATCCTTCCGCGGGGGCATTGGGTTCGTGGGTGACTATTTTGCGGATCCTCTCAACCTTTACCTCAACAATCGCCACCATCGTAAGCACCGTTATTGGTTGACGGTTCGCTATGGATCCACTATTATAAGCCAACGTGAGAAGGTGATCGAGACGCTTGATCGGTTAAGGGAAAACTCTTTCGACATGTATGTTACGATGCGAAGCATCCGTCGCCAGCGCGAAGCCCATATGGCTGAAAAGTTAAAATCTATGAAGACTCCCAAAGAAACTCAATAGGAGAGTATAGCAAGCATCTTATAAGTGTTTGTTAATCTCCTTCTTGTAGTTTTAATCTAGAGAGTTATTTCATAGGGAATGAGGATACAATGATTAAGAAATTTATTTACTTATTAATAGCTGTTTTATTTTATGGCCAAAGCGCTTCTTCACAAGCGACCGACTCTGCAAAAAGTTTTATTGAGGACTTAGGCCGTCGCGCCATTACGTCATTGACCGAGCCAGGTGTTTCCCAAAGTCGGCTAGAGTCAAGCTTCCAAGCTCTTTTGGAAGAAGGGTTTAATGTCCAAGCCATCGGCCAGTTCGTTATGGGACGTTACTGGAAGCGCATGAGTCCTGACCAGCAATCCCGATTTATTCCCTTGTTTGAGGCCCGTCTTATCAAGTCTTATGCAAACCGATTTCAAGAGTATAAAGGTGTGGTTTTTACGGTCAAAGAAGCGCGCCAAGAGGGGGAGCATGTGATTGTGAGCAGTACGATCCAGAAACCAGGCGGCCCAGAAACGCCCGTTGATTGGCGCGTGAAGGATGGAAAAATTCACGATGTAAAAGTTGAAGGGGTGAGCATGAGCATTACCATCCTGAATGAGTATAGCGCCCTTGTTCAATCCAGCAATGGGAACATTGAACAATTTCTGAGCACCCTTGGCGGCAAGTAGGGGATCTGGCGGAAGCTAAAAAGAGCGTCTTGTCAAAGAGTCCAGAGCGTGACGTGGCCGTCCTTGCGAGGAACCGCGCGTACGAAGCATGTGGCAGGACGCGGCAATTGAAGGAATTAAAGACACAGCGATTGTCTCGGTCTCTAGCCTCGCAAGGACTGAAGTTATAGGTACTCACCTAGGGCTGCCCTGCTAAATGGTAACAAAAATACCTTCTAGAAATTTACCTCAAGACGCGCCAATATAAAGGACAGAACCATAAAATGGTGCGCTTTTCTACAAATTTCAGGAAAGTCGTCCAAATAATGAATTTGGCTTGAAACTTTATGGAAACGACATTAACATCGGGAACTTTAACATCCTTGCCGGGGCGGTATGCAAAGGCTTTGTTTGATTTGGCTCGGGAAGAGGGGCAAGTGGGAAGTGTTGGCGCCAGCTTGCGTTCTTTGTCAAAGCTCATCCAATCTTCAAGTATTTTAAAACAAGCGTTGGCCAATCCGACGCTCCGGCGTGAAGAACAGGCAGCAGCCTTAACAGAAATTTGCCTATCGCTGAACGCCCCTGAAGCCGTTCAATCTTTTGCAAGACAATTGTTGAAAGCTCAACGGATTCCTTATCTGCCTCACATTGAGAAAATTTATCGAAGTCTGGTTTCGCAAGCAAAAGGTGAGCAGAGGATTGAGGTTATCTCAGCTTATCGCCTGACGTCTGCTCAAAGCGAATTGCTGGAAGACAAGTTAAAAAAAGTTTTCCCCGGAAGGGTGAAATTAAATTTTGTGAATGATTCAAGGGCCTTAGGGGGAGTTATGGTTCGCATTGGGTCCCGGGTTATTGATGCAACGTTGGTTACGCAACTCAGTCAACTCGCGACAGTGATGAAAGGAAACAGCTGATGGAATTAAGGGCTTCGGAAGTCTCTGCTATTCTCAAACAACACATCAAGAATTTTGACCCCAAAGCTGACGTTGCAGAAAGCGGGACCGTTGTGGCTGTTGGGGACGGGATTGCCCGTATCCATGGTCTGGAAAACATCCAGGCTGGAGAGTTAGTGGTGTTTCCCAATGGCGTTAAAGGGATGGCCCTTAACCTAGGCGCTGATCATGTGGGCGTTGTCATTTTTGGCAATGACCGGGACATTAAAGAAGGTGATCAGGTTAAACGGACGCAAAAGATTGTCGAAGCGCCCGTAGGCCGCGGCCTCTTAGGGCGGGTTGTGGATGGTTTGGGTAATCCCATTGACGGCAAAGGCCCTTTAAAGGACATTAAACAATCCCAAGTTGAAGTCAAGGCCCCGGGCATTATTGCACGCCAGCCTGTTACGGAACCGATGCAGACGGGCTTGAAGGCCATTGACAGCCTGGTTCCCATTGGCCGAGGTCAGCGCGAACTCATTATTGGGGACCGTCAGACGGGGAAATCAGCGATCGCTTTAGATACCATTATTAACCAAAAGGGAATCAACCAGGGGGATGATGAATCCCAAAAGCTTTATTGTATTTATGTAGCGATCGGCCAGAAACGGTCTTCTGTTGCGCGGATCGTTAAGACACTGGAAGAAAACGGGGCTTTGGACTATACGATTGTAGTGGTTGCAACGGCATCGGACCCAGCGCCCATGCAATACCTTGCACCCTATACAGGGTGTACGATGGGGGAATACTTTCGAGATAACGGGATGCACGCGTTGATCATTTATGATGATCTGTCCAAGCATGCCACCGCCTATCGACAGATGTCCCTGCTGTTGCGCCGCCCACCGGGGCGTGAAGCTTATCCTGGTGATGTGTTTTACCTTCATTCTCGGTTGCTAGAACGTGCCGCAAAGCTCGATACGTCTCTTGGGGGTGGCTCATTGACAGCTTTGCCTATTATTGAAACCCAAGCCGGAGATGTCTCTGCTTATATTCCAACCAATGTTATTTCGATTACAGACGGGCAAATTTTCCTGGAGACAGAGTTGTTCTATAAAGGGATCCGTCCAGCTATTAACGTCGGTTTGTCCGTCAGCCGTGTGGGATCAGCGGCACAAAAGAAAGCCATGAAACAAGTTGCAGGGCGCATTAAGCTGGAGTTAGCTCAATATCGTGAAATGGCAGCTTTTTCCCAATTTTCTTCTGACCTGGACGTGGCGACGCAAAAACTTTTAAACCGTGGAGAACGGTTGACAGAATTGTTAAAGCAGCAACAATACAGCCCGTTAAGCTTGGAAGAGCAAGTTATCTCTTTGTTTGCGGGCGTACGGGGGTATCTTGACACGATCCCGGTGAAAGACATCCTGGCGTTTGAGGAAGAATATCTCGATGTTTTGCGACTAAACCAGCCGGAGATCTTTGAGGATATCCGTACGACAGGGACCTTAAGCGAAGAATCCGAAGAAAAGTTGGCCAAATTTTTAACAAGTTTCTGCGCATCCTTCACGACTCGGTAAAGCATGCCATTCATGGGAGGATTTTGAGAAGAAAAGGTGGGTTTCGAGAACCATATCTCAGAATACAAAGAAGTATTTGGGAAATAGAGGCGCAGAAAACCACTATTGACAGCTCAAAAGAGGATAAGTGATGGCGCGCCCTAGGCAACAGAAGAGGATTTGATGTCCAGTTTAAAGACTTTGCGAACGCGCATCCGAAGTGTCAAGTCAACGCAGAAAATCACTTCTGCCATGAAGATGGTGGCGGCAGCGCGATTGCGCCGGTCACAAGAACGGGTGGAGGCTGTACGGCCTTATGATCGGGCTATGAATCAAATGGTGGGCCATTTATTGAAAAAAAGCCGGCAAGATTTAGCCAAGGAACCTGTTTTGCTGACAGGTCATCAAGATCTACCTGTTCATTTGTTGATTGTCGTAACAACAGACCGGGGATTGTGTGGGGGGTTTAATGGAGCTGTTGTCCGGGAAGCAAAGTCTGTCATTCGGACCCTTCAAGCACAAGGGAAGGACGTTAAAATTTTCTGCCTGGGCCGCAAGGGGGAGGCGCTCTTAAGGCACGATTTTGGCGATCTCATTATGGAGACGGTTCCCCATGGCCACCAAGCAGGTGAGGGCAAGCCAATGGAGAGCTTTGAAGAAGCCCTGAAATTTTCGACAAAGCTTGAATTGATGCTCCTTGATAAGCAGTTTGGGGAAGCCTCCATACTCTTTACGGTGTTTCACTCGGCTTTGACACAAACCGCAGTGCATCATTCTCTCATCCCCTTTCAGGCAGATTGGGAGAAGCAAGAGCTTCCTGTCAGTCGTGAACTAGAATCACGCAAGCATGCTCTTTATGACTATGAACCTGACGTTGATTCCTTGTTAAACTATCTCTTGCCGCGTTATCTTGCTGTCGAAATTTATCGCGTATTTCTAGAAAATAATGCCAGTGAGCAAGGCGCGCGCATGACAGCGATGGATCATGCGACGCGCAATGCCCAAGATATGATCCAGAAGCTCGCGCGGACGTATCACCAAACGCGCCAGGCTTATATCACAAAGGAGTTGATTGAGATTATTTCCGCTGCGGAGGCGATGTGAATTGATGCCATTGCGCGAAGCGCGACGTAGCCGTCATTGCGAGGCCGAAGGCCGTGGCAATCTTTGTGCGTTTATCCCCATTGAGATTGCCGCGTCGCTTCGCTCCTCGCAATGACAGGACGCTGGGAAGCTGCAGTAAAGGACAAAAGCTTCGCTTTATGGCTGGGTTTAGGACATTTTGTATAAAGCATTTGAGACGTTATAACATAAAGGAAAAAAGATATGCCAAAACAGTCGTTAAAAGCCATGGAGGGGGGATTGAATATCGGCAAGGTTACGCAAGTGATGGGTGCTGTGATTGATATTCATTTTCCAGACCGTGTCCCGCCTATTTTGAATGCACTTCACGTGAAGCATCTTGATAAGGTACTCGTTTTAGAAGTGGCGCAGCATTTGGGCGAAAATCTCGTTCGGGCGATTGCCATGGATGCGACCGATGGCATGACCCGCGGGCAAGAGGTTGTTGATAGGGGGGGTCCGATTACCGTTCCTGTAGGCCCGCAAACCCTGGGGCGCATCATGAATGTCGTTGGAGAGCCAATGGATGAGCGGGGGCCTATCCATGGCGTCAAAAACCTTCCCATTCACCGGGAAGCCCCTTCCTTTATTGAGCAATCCACAGAGACGGAAGTTCTGGTAACGGGTATTAAGGTCATTGACTTGCTGACCCCTTATTCTCGAGGAGGCAAGATTGGGTTATTTGGCGGCGCTGGGGTTGGCAAAACAGTTCTCATTATGGAATTGATTAATAACGTAGCCAAAGCTCATGGGGGTTATTCTGTCTTTGCTGGCGTCGGGGAAAGGACACGGGAAGGCAACGACCTCTACCGTGAAATGATTGAATCGGGCGTTATTAATCTGGAGGGTGAAGGATCAAAAGCTGCCCTGGTTTATGGACAGATGAACGAGCCTCCCGGCGCGCGCGCGCGCGTTGCCTTGTCCGGACTGACGGTTGCGGAGTATTTTCGGGACGAAGAAGGTAAAGACGTTTTATTCTTTGTTGATAACATTTTCCGCTTTACGCAAGCTGGGTCGGAAGTCTCTGCCCTGTTGGGTCGTATGCCGTCAGCGGTTGGTTACCAGCCGACACTAGCAACGGAAATGGGAACATTGCAAGAGCGCATTACAACCACGACGCGGGGGTCAATTACCAGCGTTCAGGCAATTTATGTACCTGCTGACGACTTGACTGACCCAGCGCCGGCCACCTCCTTTGCCCATTTGGATGCCACAACAGTTCTAAGCCGGCAAATCGCCGAGTTAGGGATTTACCCTGCCGTTGATCCCTTGGACTCGACATCACGTATCTTGGACCCTCATACAGTTGGGGAAGACCATTACGCCGTTGCAAGGGAAGTGCAGCGGGTCCTGCAATCCTATAAGTCCCTTCAGGATATTATTGCGATTTTAGGGATGGATGAGTTATCCGAAGAGGATAAAATAACGGTTGCACGCGCGCGAAAGATCCAACGTTTCTTATCCCAACCATTTTTTGTTGCTGAAGTTTTCACGGGCATACCAGGGGCTTTTGTTCCCTTGAAAGAGACGGTTGCCGGGTTCAAGGGCATTGTTGAGGGAGCCTATGACCACCTGCCTGAAGCCGCTTTTTATATGGTAGGAACAATTGAAGAGGCTGTTGAAAAAGCGAAAAAACTAGAGAATGGGAGCGTTTGAGATGCGCCTGTCCTTAATTTCCCCAGAAAAAGTTGTCTTTACGGGGGATGCAGACATGATCGTCATTCCTGGTGCCAAAGGAGATTTTGGGGTTTTGGACCGCCACGCCCCTTTTATGACGATGTTACGCAAAGGGCCTGTAACCTTGTATCAGAATGGTCAAGAAAGCCAAATCTTTACCATTTCAGGTGGATTTTGTGAAGTAACACCGGAAGGCTGTATTGTTCTGGCAGATTCGGTGATGTGATATCACTGTTGAGCGCGTACCTCGTAATATTTCTCTATGACTGACAGCAAGTGTTCCTTGAGGTCAGGGCGCGTAGACGCGAAAGCAAGGTTCGCTTCAAGCCACCCTTCTTTTAACCCACAGTCGAACCGTTTCCCGGTAAACCGCACCCCATGAAACGGCATATCTTTTATAAGAGCGGGGAAGGCGTCTGTAAGCTGGATTTCCCCGCCTGTACCTGTTTGTTGCTGGCCTAAAATTTGGAAAATTTCGGGTTGAAGGATATATCGGCCGACAATGGCTGTATGGGAAGGGGCTTTGCCGAGGACTGGTTTTTCAATAACGTCTTTCGCCTGAACATGGACGCCATCATCTTTTAGAACATCGAGGATTCCATAGCGGTCAACCTGTTCGGGGGGTACATCCATGACCGCGGCCACGTTACCCCCTAATTGGTGATAAGCCTCCATCATTTGTGACAGACAAGGTTTTTGCGCCAAAATGAGGTCATCAGCCAGGAGCAAAGCAAAAGGTTGATTGCCGACCATATGGCGTGCGCACCAGACAGCATGTCCCAAGCCTAAAGGAACTTGCTGGCGGATAAAGACGGCTTGGCCTGGCGCTAGCTGGGCTGACCGGACAATGGCCAGCTCTGCTGTCTTCCCGCGACGCGCTAGCATTTCTTCTAAAGATGGGTTGGCATCAAAATGGTCTTCAATGGCTGCTTTTCCATGGGAGGTAACGAAAATGAACTTTTCAATGCCTGCCGTGCACGCTTCTTCAACGGCATATTGAATCAGGGGCTTATCGACCACTACAAGCATTTCTTTGGGGGATGCTTTTGTTGCCGGTAAAAAGCGGGTTCCCAACCCGGCAACAGGGAATACAGCGGTGCGGATAGGGGGAAAGGTCATCTTTCTGTTCCTGCTTCTAAAGGTTTTTACGGCTAATGGCGGCTTCCAACCCCATTCTCGCCTGGCTGGTTGATGTTCCTCTAACCATAATCCTTTTTTTGACGAATGGGTATAGACAAGAAGAGGTAGCCCATGCACAAAATTATAGTAAAATTTTACCTAATGAAAAGGATGCTGTAATGTATTTATTGAATAAGTCTTATCCTTTAACTTTTGCCTCAACGGTAGCTCTCACATTTTCCTTGCTTAAGCCTTCTCATGCGCTTGAAGAAACATGGGAAAGCAGGAGGTTAGTTGAGAGCGGACGTGGGATTGGTGCAGTACAAGCCGTTAGATTGCAAGAGCAAGCCATACTTGCCACAACGGCTCTGACTGGCAATACAAATGCAGATACAGTTAATACCCTTCCTGCGGCTGTATTTTCTGTCAATGCTGCCTTGGATGGCGTCTGCGGACTGACGAACCTGACAAGTTTTATCGTCACAACGCCGGCCACAAATGCAGGGGGAACTGTTAATATCGTTGGTCATGATGGTTCGCCTGGTCAAACCTATTCTATGGCCTTTTCATCACCCATTGCGCCCAGCGGGACTATCACCCTTACCAATGGAAATAAGTCTATTACTTTCGTTAACAACAGCGGAGCGAGTATTGCATCGGCCTCTGAGCTTGCCGCGTACCTGGCAGAGGCACATCCTCTCAACTTTTTGATTTCAAATACAACTTCTGACAAAATAGCCGCTATAAGTGGGCTCTTTGACGACGCAGCTAATTTACAGGTACAAGCCATAGAAGCGGCTTCCGCCGTTCCTGTGAATCGGGAAGTCAATGCCCGTTTGGATGGTGTCCAAAGCGTCAGTGGCTTAAGCAGCTTTACGGTCACAACGGCGGCTACGGATGTAGGAGGAACCGTCCGTATTGTTGGTGACGACGGGGCACTTGGTCAAACATATGCAGTGGTTTACGCCTCTCCCATTGCGCCGAACGGAACCATGACTCTAAGCAATGGAGGCAAGTCGATTACTTTTGTGAACAGAAGTGGAGCGACTATTACTTCTGCCGCCGCTCTTGCCGCATACCTGGCGGGTTCTTATCCCTTAAATTCTGTCATCTCTGATACCACAGTTAACAAGGCAACAGCATTGCTAACAGCCTTAGGAGGGGAAAATTATAACGCTATGGGGCGGGTTATGGACATTGGGGCTAGTCTCGTATTGAATCCATCTGGGGTTCTTGCACCAGATATCGAGACCCTTGCAGGGCAAATTGTTTTAGTGCCAAGCGGGGTTCTTGAGACAGATTGGCGTGTTCTTAATTCCTTATTAGATGGCGCAGCCGCAGGGTCGACCACACAAAGCCGTATCGTGACACTGTTTGGTAACGTTGATGGTTCTGACGGAAGCGCCGGAAATATTACGTCTAAGCTCAATGGTCAAATTATCGCTATAAAACTTGGTGCCGTACAACTATCTACAGCTATTGGGGACGTTAACTCCTTATTAGATGGGGCAGCCGCAGGATCGACCACACAAGCTCGTCTCGTGACACTATTTGGTAACGTTGATGGTTCAGATGGAAGCGCCGGAAATATTACCTCTAAGCTCAGTGCGCAAATCATTGCTATAAAACCTGGTACTGTACAACTATCTACGGCTATTGGGGGTGTTAACTCCTTATTAGATGGGGCAGCCGCAGGGTCGACCACACAAGCTCGTATCGTGACACTGTTTGGTAACGTTGATGGTTCAGATGGAAGCGCCGGAAATATTACGTCTAAGCTCAGTACGCAAATCACCGCTATAAAACCTGACGCGGTACAACTATCCACAGCTGTTAGCGCAGTTAATGCAGCTCTTGGCGGCAGTGGAGTCACTCAAAACCGGATTTCTATGATCAACGCTGCACTGGATGGCGTCCAGACTCTCAGTGGACTCACGCATTTTACAGTAACAACGTCAGCTACAAATGTAGGGGGCACCATTAGTATTATTGGTAACGATGGGGTAGCGGGGCGAGCTTATTCCATGGACGCAACGAATGTTGGAGATGGTTCGGGTGGGACGGAACCTATTCCAGTAGGCGCTACCTTTGTATTGGAACATGCGGGCAGCGGTAATACGGTTACTTTTATCAACAATAGCGGGGGGGTTATTATCTCTGCCGGCGCTCTTGCCGCATACCTGGCGGATTCTTATCCCTTAAATTTTGTCATACGTGGTTCCACGGCGACCAAAGTAATAGCTTTGCGTACCCTCTTAGGGGGGACAAATTCTAGCGCTATGGGGCAGGTTATGGATCTTGGGGTCAGTCTCGTCGTGAACCCGTCGGGGGCTCTGGCAACGGATGTTGAAACCCTTGCCGAAAAACTTGTTTCGGTGCCGAGTGAGGTTCTGGAAACAGATTTAAATACCCTCTCTACAGCTTTGGTGGGCAATACAAATTTTGCTCAACCTTTAGAGGCTCAAGTCACAACTTTAAGTAACACTTTGGATAATAGTGTGAGTTCACTGCCAAACGGAGGTACGTATGCAACTATAGGCACACCTGCAGCAGACGATGGTGGGGGTGGGGTGAATATTGTCATCTCTGCAGGGCTAGGAGGCGCTAATGGGGCTTATAACCTATCGGCTGGAACGATTGCAGGGGGAATTGCTAATGGCAGCACGTTTACCCTTACCAATGGGGGTAATGATATAGTGCTCTATAATCGAAGCGGAGCAACTTTAAATACACAAGCTGCGGCTATTCGTTATTTAGCGAGTATGTATCCAGTAGGCTCCCAGATGGCAGCTGGCGTCTCAGATAAAATAACCAATGGTATCAATAGATTAATTGGCGGGGTAGCCTCAAGTGCCCGGGCCCGCTTAGCGGCCGTTGATGCTTCTATCCTGAATAACCCGACTGGGGTCGTCGCCACCGACCTCCAGACCGCTAACGCCTTGTTTGGGGGGGCCGGGTCAACGACTCAAGCACGTATTGAAGCTCTTAACAGCCTGCTTGACGGTGTTGCAGCAGGGTCAACCACCCAAGCACGAATTGGAGAACCTACCGTCAATGGCGTATCCAGCAACGTGAGTGCGGTCATCGGTGGGGCAGGGGCTTCAGTGGCGGAACGGTTAGGGGATCCCGTCACGGCGGTTACGGGGTTGGCCTCCTTGATCACGGCTTCAACGGCAATGAATGGTAATAACATTTTCTCGGACGCCGCTGTCGCTGAATTAACCGGTGCTACAGCTCTTTATAATCAAATGCAAGCCTTCTTAGCTTTATTGAACCCGGCTAACTGGGCTAACGCGGGCCATACCACCATTACATTTGACCTCTCTGGTGGCGCTCCGGCGAGCATTGCTGATTTTGTGAACAAAGTTTCTGGTACTGCATAACCGAGGCTTTAATCTCTAGATACATAAGGAAAGATGATGCAAAGATTCCGTACCCTCCTTCTTTTGAGCATACTTGCTCCCCTCAACACTGGCGCAGCGGCTCAAGCCCCATCACAAAGCCATATTACATCTCATCAAGTGACACCTTTTACAGGGCTTTCT
>JAJONN010000087.1 GCA_021323455.1 Alphaproteobacteria bacterium
GTTCCGGTGGCGCCGCAAAACTTCAAACCGGAAGCCAGCCAACATAAAAGCTTGGCCAACCTCAGGAATAAGACGCACTTCATACAGGACCAAACCAGCAATGGTTGCCGCCTCTTCATCCGGCAAATCCCATTCAAACTGACGATTCAGGTCCCGAATGGTAACGCTCCCGTCAACAATATAAGAGCCGTCCTCTTGCGCACGGACACCGCGCACTGTAATATCATGCTCGTCTGAAATATCGCCGACAATTTCTTCTAAAATATCTTCGAGCGTGACGATCCCCATAATCGATCCATATTCGTCAACCACAAGGGCGAAATGCTCCCGCCGGTGGCGAAAAGCTTGCAACTGCTCAAGGAGGTCCGTACTTTCAGGTACAAACCAGGGTGAACTGGCAATAGCCGTAATATCCAGCTTATTAACCCCCGCCCCCCCTTGGCCCTGGGCCTGAACAGCCCGCAAAAGAGCCTTCGCGTTAATAATTCCAATCACATTATCAGGATCGCCTTTATAGAGGGGAACGCGCGTAAAAGGACAAGCCAATACCTGCTCGACAATGGCTTCCGGAGAATCTTCTGCATCAATCATCGTCACGTTCTTCCGGTGTACCATAATTTCACCTACCTGAACCGAGCCCAAATCCAGGATACCCTTCAGCATAGCCCGCTCATGAGGAACATCCTGCCCTGGACCGTGATGAAGGTCAACCACACCACGCACCTCATCCGCCGTCGCATGGGAGGTAGAGCTTACCCGAACGTGGAACCGGAATATTTGTAACGTAACGCGAGCGATATAATTAATAGCAATTGTCAACGGACGGAACACCTTGGAAATAAATCCCATAGGCGTCGCTAGAAAAACAGCAACCCGCTCAGGCTGATTCACGGCAATAATCTTTGGCATTGTTTCTGCATAAACAGCGATCAAGGCACTAGCAACAATAGGCGCATAAATCACCCCTCTTCCCTGCTGGAAAATACGGTCAATCACCTCTGTCAGTAATGACGTGGCAAACGTAATAAAGATCGTGGCGCACATCAAAAGGGCGCTCAATGTCAAGCCAGGTGTTTGCTGTAAGTAACGGATATAGACAGCCTTTTTATCTCCGCCCTTGGCCATATGGTGAAGTTTTGCTTTTGACGCTGCGGTGATCGCTGTCTCAGACGCCGATAAGAATCCCGTTCCAATAAGCAATAAGAGAATAATACAGACGAGGAATAACGTCATGATTCGTAGCAACCATCCCAGCCAACCCCATTACAGGGGTGTTCTTTTTGTAAAAAAATTCCTTTACTCACGTTCTTCCATCTTTTTGTCGGGATTTCTTATACTGGGTAAGTGCGAAGCGGAACGGGATGTTTTGAACTCATAAGGTTCTTCTCCCTCTTCCTCTTTATCTACTGTCTTTACGTCAAGCATCAAACTTTCATCTGTCGTATACCGTATAGACCGTATCCGCAGCGGTCTCTGAGCAGTCTCTAAAGCTGGCGTTGTCCGCTTTCCTCCTCTTGGGCTTGAATAACCAGGCAAGGGCGCTAAATCTACAGAACCACCCTGAGTTCCGACAATGTCCTGGATCACGTTGAGAAGGTTTTCACACTTATCCAATTGAGAAGCGTTGATCTGAGAACGGCTGATTGGGAGGTTTTTGTCTAAAAAATCCCGGATCTGTCGATAAAGATTTTTATAATAGGCTTGATGAGCCCGCTGCTTTGAACGCACTTCTAAAAGAAGGCAAAATCGCTCTAGAGAGGTATGACAATGCGAAGCGTCCGTTGAGGCAATAATATCATTTTTTTTATCCGCCAAAGCGCCCGTACCTGTTAAGGAAATGATTCCTGACGAAAGGAGGAAAACCCATCCGATTTTATGACGTTTCATCATCAACCTCCTATCCTTTTTAATCCCTGCAACCGTAAGATTATAAGAAATTTTCACAGATAAGTAAAGATGAAACAATTTTAAATAAATAGGAAAAATCTCGCTAAAAGGCTTTTAAGACATACTGGGCAGGGTAGGCGTCACGGATATATTCCGACAAGGCGGCAATGACGCGATCAACAGTTGTGTTGGTCGGCTCATCAAAGGTTTGAACAATGACATTAGCTTCTCCATAAATGGGATAGCGCTCTTTAATAAACTCTTCCAAGGTTGTGCGGTGCCGCGTTGCATCTTCCAGCAAAGGACGGTCTGTACGTCTTGAAACACGAGCAACAAGCGTATCAAGGTCGGCTTTCAGCCAAACAGAAATCGCTTTTTCTTTAATTTGCGCGCGCGTATCAGGATTCATAAACGACCCCCCTCCCGTCGCCAGCACATGAGGATCTTGCTCAAGCAACCGGGCAATCACCCGATACTCCCCACTCAAAAAAGCTTCTTCACCGAAAAGGTCTAAAATTTCCTTGATATGGCACCCTGCGGCGGATTCAACTTCCATATCAGAATCAAAAAAAGGAACTTCCAGCCGCTTGGCAAGGCGTCGGCCAATACTGGTTTTGCCAGCACCCATGAGGCCGACTAAAACAATTGTCTTAGGAGGGCGGAAATTAACAGGTACGCCAGATGGCCGATGGTAATGGGATTCTTCCTTCATGATTGAAAATCATATCGCACAACCGCGCTGAACTCAAGAAAGAAATCGCAAGGAACATAATATGCCCAATATGATTAATCTTGAACCCACACCTCTACATTTCAGCTTCAACGTCTTCCAATACTTTAGCTCGATACCCCCAGGTCAAGGAAAAGAAGAAAGTTGATAAGAAAGCAGCGATGATAAAGAACATAAAACCACCATTCCATCCATACTGGTCTACAATCCAACCCACACCAATCCCACTGAGCGCCGTTCCCAAGTAGGCAAAAGTCCCCGTCAGCCCATGGGCCATCCCAACGGCTTTTTTTGAAGCAATGTCAGCAGAGGCAACACCTGCAAGAACTTGAGGACCATAGACCAAAAATCCTAGCACCATCATGGTCAACGCGCTCATGAATTGATCGCCAGCCGGAACCAACCACAAACCACAAAGACAAACGATCAGAAGAAGCATGTACATGACGCTCACTGGCCCACGACGTCCACTAAAATATTGATCCGAAATCCATCCGGCGGCAATACCCCCAAAAATACCAGCCAGATCGTATCCCACAACTTGCCACCCAGAAGTCATCAGAGAAGCTCCTTTTAGCTCCCTTAAAAACGTTGGTGCCCACGTGACTATGCCCAATCGCACCACATAGAAGAACATATTAGCCATACAGACATAATACAAAAGCCGCTTACTGAGGACGAGTTTGATCAATTCTCTTGACGAAAGGTTATCCTCTTCCTTTTCTTGAGCATCCTTTACCAAGCCATGATGCTGCTCAATCGACGGCAACCCAATGGATTGAGGCGTATCTCGCAATCGATTAAACAATAAACAAGCAACAACCAGCGCCAAGATAGCCGGCACAAAAAAAGCAGACTGCCACCCGTAGTGTCCAATAAGCACGCTTGACATAAAAACAATGACGGCGCCGCCTAATTGATGGGCAACACTGGTAAAAGCCCACTTCGTCCCCAATTCGGTAGGGCTAAACCAATGCGTCAACAGGCGTGTAACAGGCGCCCAACCCATAGATTGAAACCAGGCATTAATTGCATAGAAGATTCCAAAGAAATAAAGGCTTGAACCAAACCCGAGCATGAAACACGACGCCGCTGACCCAATCAATCCTATGGTCATAAAGTATCGTGCATTTGACCGGTCACTGAAGTAACCATTGACAAATTTACCAATGCCATAAACCACTGACCAAATCGTAATAATACTCCCGAGTTGGGTTTTGGTATATCCATACTCGTTATTTAAAATAGGCATTGCAACGGAGAATTGATTATAGCGGACAAGGTAAAAGGCGGCATATCCGAAAATCATACTGTAAAGGATGCGCATGCGCCAATAAGCATACCGCTCATCAATGGTCTTTACCAACCCAAGCTGAGAGGGAGGGGCAACAACCGTATCCTCAAATGAAGGCAAACGGGCGCTCTGTAATTGTTTCATACCTTCTTCCTATTTTAAG
>JAJONN010000088.1 GCA_021323455.1 Alphaproteobacteria bacterium
CTAGGTTCCATCCACTTTTATAAAAATAGCTCTATCCGTGTCATCCTGTGGATGGGACGCAAAAGATAAGCCCCTGCACTCACACCTCTTAGACCCTTCCATCTAGATAAATCTTTGCGCAACCTATATATTGGTATGAGAATAATCTGAACCTTTAGAAGGAAATAGTTAAGATGTCAATTGCAGCACTTGCCGAACAATACAATCAATTTCAACAAGCCTTTGGTCAAGGGGAAGACCAAGATTATGAAAGGACAATCAATTCACTTTTCTCCCATGACTTTAAGAAAATAGCAAATGGAGACGAGTTAACAAGTAACCGTTCGCAGCTGTTATCCCAACTTGCAGGCATTAAGGAATTTGCTGGCAAATGGACCATACAAAGCCATGAAATAATCCCTTCCCATGATAATAAAAATTGCACTATCAGATACTTGCTTAATTCCGAGAAAGCAGGGAATTTTGAGATTATTGCTATTCTAAAGGTATCTGGGGGACAGATTAATCAGATAAATGAGATCTTTTATAAGCAAGAGAAATAAAAAGAAAGCAGCGGGATTAAGGGGCAAGGCAAGCTGCGCAGCACCTTGTTTAACTCAAGCAAAGCTCGCTTTTTCTCTGTTGCCTTTCTATAAATCTTGTATGGATAATGCCTAGATGGATTTACGGAAGATAGGAGCCAACGTGTTGACAGCACTTTTTAACATCTAAACAGCCAGAAGGAACGCCATCCATATTGCCATCCGCCGTATGGTCGCTGCGGATGGTTTCATCAAGGCGTTAGGGGAGGGCGGAAGAACCAGCCCGTGGGTCAATCGTCTTTTAGATAGTAAATAAAATCAATAGCTTATAAGGAAACTTCCAAAAAACCTATTCTTCCGTAAGTTTATATGAGATTAAAAAGTACCGCAAGAATAAGTTTTCCGATTTTTCCGGTACTTTATCAGGGTAAAAAAACTACCGGAAAATCCTATCCCGCAAGGTCGTAACGCGCAGCTTTTTGATCCGGGTCGTTTGCAATGCCTTGGGTATCCTTATCAATCCCCAGGGTTGCTATGAAAGACAGTCCGGCAATCGCTGACAGGACGATGGGAATAACCCAGGGAGCAGCGTAAAAATCAAGTAGGGTTGTATAGCCCATGGGAAGGGTTGCCATAGCTGCCCATGTTATGTTGTAGCACAAGGCAATATCTGTTTAGCGCACCTTAGAGGAAAAAATGCGCGTTATTGTTGGGAACTTATTCAGATCCGAGCAATTCCGAAAAATCTATAATGGTATCAAAAAAATGACTTGCCAGAACTTCATCGGTTACACCGTTTACATGAATTAAGACAGGACGACATGAAAAACCTTTAGGTCTTTTTAATTTATCTATTTTTTGTTGAACTTCACTTAGGATATCCAAGCCAACCTTATGCTTGCTAAACTTGACTTCACATACATATAAATTGTTGAATCTTGTGTGTATTAAATAATCTATCTGACAACCGGGCGTTCTGGCTGTTTTCCTTTGAAAGAATGGATTATCTGAAATAATCTCTTCAGGATATATACTAAGGTTCTCCCATATAAGCTTACGGTTATTTAAAACCAAATTTTCAAATTGTAGGCCAATGAGAGGCTCCCATCCTGGTAAATTGCTAAGGGAACGGCTATTAAAATGGCCTTGCTCTATTTTGCTTCTATTATTCTCTATATATTTCAAGTAAAAACGTAAATAATTATCACTTAACCGATAATGACTTAGCCTTGCTTCTGCCCCTGTTTTTAAATTCCAGGTATAGTCTCTGGAAATAAAGCCTGATTGGATCAAATTATCTAAATGCTCGCTTAAGTACCCGCTTTTAGAAACATCCAGCGCTTGACAGATATCATTGTACTCGGCATTGCCTTCCGTGAGAGCTGCTACAATTGTTTTATAAACTTCACTTCTGGTTGAAAATAAATCAGAAAAAATATCGTTAAATTCTCTAAACAATATCCCTTTTGGCGTAAAACACAGGCGCTTTATATTTTCCTCAGCCGTTAGACTGGCTTGTATTTCTTCAATGTATCTTGGGATGCCACCTGTTATAGATAACAACTTTAGCTTGTCATATGGCGATGCTTTGCTTCCAAGTTCAACCAAAAACTGATTGCACTCTTGTAAATAAAGTTCCTTTAAATTAAGGGAAAGAGATATCCGCCCCATAAAACCAGTGCTACTTAAAATATTCTTTTCTATCCAGGCTGAGACGGACCCACACAGAATGAGAATGAGTTCTGGGTTTTGTTTGAAATACATGTCCCATGCATTCTTTAGCTTTCCAAGAAAATCAGGGTCTTTTGATCCCATCCATGAAATTTCGTCAAAGAGCACAACCACCCTACCATGTCTGATCTTAGTCGCGAGCAGAAGAAACAATTTGCTCCAGTCATCGGCAATTAATTCAGGAAGACTTGTTTGAATGCTGATCTGGCGGGAAAATTCATTAAGTTGAGATTGGATGGTGCTATTTTTTGTGGGTGCCAGACCTGTAAATTGGTAAAATTCATATTTTGCTCCAAACTCTTGTATGAGGCGACTTTTTCCAATCCGGCGCCGCCCTTTAATGACAACAAGGCTTGACGTTTTCTTTTTTAAAAGCAGGTTTAAATCTCTGAGTTCTTCTTTACGTCCAACAAATGGTGCTGGTGTCATTTGAAAGTCCTTAACTTCACGATAATAACAAATGTACATTATGTGAAGAAAATTGGCAAACAAATTTTATACGCATAATCAACGAATGTTAATTATGTGAAGAAAGTTAGGAAGCAAATTTTATAAACATAATCAACAAATGTTAATTATGTATCAATTTTTATGGCCAGCATTTAGGGCGTGTGATCAATTGAAGGATTTTGTGAAGAACCGAAGGTCAGCGAAGCTAAAATGGTGGGTTTCGAGAACCGTATTGCAGAATACAAAGAGAGTATTTGAGAAACGGAAGCGCAGAAAGCCACCATTTGCAGTCCAAAAAACGATAATTGATCACACGCCCTAGGTTGCCGTTAAGGAAGATAGAAAATATAAGCTTGGATGACACAGGTTTTTTAAAGAAAGGCAAACACTCAGCAGGAGTTATCAGCCAGTATAATGGGACAGTAGGCCGGATTGAGAATTTCCGAATTGGCAATTTCTTGAGTTAGGCTATACCCTGATTGACCGGGAATTATATCTATTTCAAGGATGACCCAGGAGGCGGCTCAATTAAACTTTATGCCGCAAGGCTATACCACAAAGCTTCTTGATTTCAATTATTTACAATACCTTGGATATCCTCATCAATCCCCCGGGTTGCCATGAAAGACAGGCCGGCAATCGCTGACAGGACGATGGGGACAACCCAAGGCGTATCGTATAAATTGAGCAGGGTTGTATAACCCATAGGAAGGGTTGCCATGGCGGCCCATGTCAGGTTGTAGCACAACGCAATGCCTGTATAGCGCACCTTAGGGGAAAAAATGCGGATTAAGATCGGGAAAAAACAAGAGACAAAAAGGGCGATAAAGAGTTGGTGAATCATCAGAAACAAGATCAAGACGAGCGTATTCCCTCTTGATAGAAGGCAAAAAATGGGAATAGATAAGGCAATATAGGTTGAGCAAGCCCATTGGAGAGTTAGGGTTTTCTTGGGGAAGAAGTCTGCAAGCATCCCTGTGAGTGGTAAAACAAGGACCGAAAAAATGAGGCTGAGAGTGGTGCCAAAATAAACATCGCTGGCCTCATACGCAAAGAACGTTGGAATATAATAGGGAAAATAAAGGTTGGTAATAATCAGGGCTGCCATAAAGGCGGTCAAGGCAGCGCCTCGAAGAAGGGAAGACTTATGATTACGGAATAAGCTTATCAAAGGCTGATCATTTTTGGTTTTGTCCGGAAGGGATTGGAAAACAGGTGTTTCATGGATTGTACTGCGAGCGACGAGCAATAAAAGCCCTAAAATGCCTCCTCCTAAAAGGGGAAGGCGCCATCCCCAGCCGATAATTTCTTCTTTACTGAGTGATGTTGATAGCAGGTAAAGGACGCCGCTGGCCAACAAAGCCCCAAGGCTTGTGCTGGCGATAACCAAACTGGCCTTTCGTCCCCGCCGATGAATTGCTGAGAACTCCGCTACAATCGTCATGGCCCCGGGCAGCTCTCCTCCAAAGGAAACTCCTTGTATCATTCGGAAAAATACCAGCAATATCACAGAAGCCACGCCTAAGCTTTCATAACTGGGAAGAAGGGCAATCAGAAGGGTACTGATGGCCATAAGGGTGGTGGAGATTAAAAAAGCAGGCTTCCGTCCAAAGCGGTCACCAACAATGCCGATGACCGTTCCGCCAAGGGGACGTGCAAAGTAGCCGACAGCAAATACCAGAAAAGCCTGAAAAACAGCAGAAGTCTGATTTTGAGGAGGAAAGAAAACGGCGCTTAAGTAGGTTGCCATCATGCCATACACGACAAAGTCATAATACTCTAAAGTAGATCCCAAGCTGGCAAGCAGGGTGATATGGCGGTCTGTTTTTGAATTTATCTCCATGAGGTTATCCTTTAAGCTTATGGCCGAGCCTGGTATATCTAAACGTCTCAAAGAAGCGGAGTCCCTTAACATTTTAACCAGACGATAGGGGCACCCTGGTATTTTGTCAAGTTACCCAGTTTAAGGGATTTATCCGGCATTTAAAGACGCACATGAACAAAAAGTCTTGAATTTTTTGTTATAAACCTGCAAATATTTGAGTGATGCAAGAAACAACTTTTCAAACACCTGACTTCCCCAATGTATTACCCCTTTTGCCGCTGCGCGGGGTGATTCTGATGCCGCGCACCTTTTTGCCAGTGCCGATCTTTGATGCCGCACAAGCTGCCATGGTCGCCGCTTGTGTTGAAGGGGATAACAAGTACATTGGTCTGGTTCAGCCTATTTCAACGTTATTTGATGGCCAGGTGTTGGCGCCGCTCTTTTCAACAGGGTGCCTAGGCAAGATCATTGAATTTGGCAAAACAGAAGAAAGCACACTGATCGTTATGCTTAAAGGGATTTGCCGTTTTGACGTTCTGGAAGAATTGCCGCCTGAAAACGGGTGTCGCCAGGCGCGTGTTTCCTATGATGCCTATCCGGGGGATGTTGTAGAAAAAGCTGATTTTACCATAGACCGGGACCGTCTTTTGCGCAGCTTAAAATCTTACCTTGTGAATAATAATCTAAGTGCGGATTGGGAAACGCTGGAAAAAGCGTCAAATGATCAATTGTTAAATGTCCTTTCCATTGCTTGTCCCTTTGATGTGCGGGAAAAACAGGCGTTACTTGAGTCCCGCAACCCTCAGGAGCAATCCAGGGTGATGACGGCTCTGATGGAAATGGCTGTGCTGGATCGCCAGGCGTCAAGTGAAACGTGTCACTGAAGGATAAGTAACCATGACGGAAGTTGACCCTTGCCTCTTGAAAATCCTGGTTTGTCCGGTTACAAAAGGCCCCCTTGAATATGATCGAAAAGCCCAGGAGCTGATTAGCCGATCCGCTGGCTTGGCTTATCCGGTGCGCAATGGCATCCCCATTATGTTAGCGGATGAGGCGCGTCCGCTTGAGGCGAAGCTGGCCTCACCTTCTGAAGCCCCGAAAAAGTCTAGGAAGGCAAATTCTTAAAGTTCTCTATGATAAATTACTTTAAGTTATGCATTCCCTTATATCTTTCCCAATACATTTCCCAAGTTTGCTCATTAGCTTGCGGATTACTATTAAAAAACATCATTCTTTGCTCTTGGTATGTTTTCCAGTAAATATTCCAAGTTTGCTCATTAGCAATTTGCGGGTTGTTATTAAAAAATATCATTTTCTGATGTTGTTTCATTTGTTCTAAATATTGCTGTTGCTGCATTTGGGGTGGCATTATTTGCCCTTGCATATGAGGTGAGTACATAGGCTGCTGACCTTGCATTTGCATACCTGGCTGCATCATCGGTTGTTGTTGCATCGGTGGCATCGGCATATTGGGATAATATTGCGTGGCGTGAGCGCCACTTTCAGCTGTTAGGAAAATGACAGCCATTCCTAAGTAAATGCGCGATTTTTTCATGATATTTCTCCTTAAATGATGTGTCTATCGCATCTTCTATCTTGAGTATAGTGTTTTGGTGTTAAATATCTGTTAATGGTGTGGGTTTCCATCCTTAAGGTTTTCTGGGGTCCAATAGGGCAATCTGGTTGATAGACAGCGCTTGATCTCTTGGGTAGAATGGCGTAGCACAATTTCTTGAAAGGTTTGGTTCCCATGTTTGCTACGCGCCGCCGCATCCATAATTTTGATATTTGGCCCGGCTTTGTGGATGCCTTAGCGGCTGTCTTGATGGTCATTATTTTTGTGTTGATGACATTTGTTGTGGCGCAACTTTATTTGACAGATGCGTTAAATGACCGGGACCAGTCTTTGATCAATTTGAATCAGCAGATTGAAAGCTTATCCAATAATTTAAAGGCGGAGCGCCTGTCAAAAGAAGAAGCGCAAAAAACACTGCTTGACCTTGAAGCCAGAATTACGGCGCTCACCAACCAATTAAGCGTGAGCGCCCAGGACTTAACGGCAGAAAGGATGGCGAAGACCCAAGAAGTCGAAAAAGTGGCGAGCTTATCCCAACAGATGACAGAGCTGCAAGAAGCCATTGCTCACTTGAATTCTGCGCTCAAAACAGAAGAAGCCAAGTATAAGGAGCGCGAACTGGAAAGCGTTCAAGGGGAAAATGTGATGCTTAAGGTTCAAGTTGATGATTTGAACGAAAAGAAAGACGTTAGTCTGCAAACAAAGAACCTGGAAAAAGGACAATTGGGGCAGTTCCGCTCAGACTTTTTGTCAAAACTAGTGAAGGTTTTGGGGGACCGCCAGGATATCCGCGTGGTGGGGGACCGGTTCGTCTTTCAATCCGAAGTCTTGTTTGACCGAGGGTCTGCCGAGCTGGGGAAAGAAGGGCATGAGCAGCTTGATAAGCTGGCGGTTGCGTTGAAAGAGATTTCCGTAAAAATTCCTGCTTCGATCCACTGGATTTTGCGGGTCGATGGCCATACAGATACGCTTCCCATCAAGCGGCCCCAATTCCCCTCAAACTGGGAGCTGTCTTCCGCCCGCGCGATTTCTGTGGTCCGCTACCTCATTTTGCAAGGGATTAACCCTAAAAATCTTGTCGCAGCTGGCTTTGGGGAGTTTCAGCCTCTTGAGTCAAAAGGCGATCAGGGAGAGCGAACAGGGGAAGCTAAAGAAACTTTAATGGATGTCGAAAAAGCGATGGCCCGCAACCGCCGTATCGAATTCAGGCTCGACCAACGGTAGGATGTTGGATCATTAATTTTGACCTCCAACCAACAGGGAGTATTAGGGCTGCTATACCTCTCCTCTTGTGAGAGAGGTCGGCGCAATTCGCGACAACGGAGCGAAGGGCGGCGGGTGAGGGGTGTTGAAGGGCTTAGGGGCCAGGATTCAGGCATCAGGAAGGCTGGCTTCTGATTCCTGGCATACCCCCCCTCACCCCCTATTTCGCTTACGCTCATGGCGACCTCTCCCACAAGGGGAGAGGTACAGCAGCCCTGGCTCTTGAATTAATGATTCACTGTACGCGGGTTTTATCGTCTACTGCGGCTTTCCAGTGTCCTATCATTGCTGTTTTGTAGCACCTCGCTGGCGCGAGGACGAACAAAATCTAAGCCCCAAGATGACAGCTAGAAGGCATTGAAAATCACCTTTAAGCCGTTATTTCGCAAATATTCTTTCTACCTTCCCTGTAGCCTGTCAAGCGCCTTTTTAGCGTTTGCATGTCCTTGCGCAGCGGCTCTCTCATACCATTTCTTGACCTCGGCATAAGCCTGCCCGACTCCTTCGCCCTCGTCGTAAAGAAAGCCAAGGTTACATTGCGCACTCGCATTCCCTTGAGCAGCGGCTTGCCCATACCATTCCTTTGCCTGGGCATAATCCTGTGTCACCCCTCGGCCATTGTCGTAGAGACAGCCGAGGTTATATTGAGCATCCGCATGTCCTTGCGCAGCGGCTTTTTCATACTATTCCCGTGTCTGGGCATAATCTTGTGCGACCCCTCGACCATTAGAGTAGAGACAGCCGAGGTCATATTGAGCCCTCGCATGTCCTTGCGCAGCGGCTTTCTCAAACCATTCCCTGGCTTGGGCATAATCCTGCCCGACTCCTTTGCCCTTGCCGTAGAGACAGCCGAGGTTATATTGAGCATCCGCATGTCCTTGAGCAGCGGCTTTTTCATACCACTCTCTTGCCTGGACATAATCCTGCGCGACCCATCGGCCATTCTGGTAGAGAACACCGAGGTTATATTGAGCCCTCGCATGTCCTTGCGCAGCGGCTTTTTCATACCAGTCTCTTGCCTGGACATAATCCTGTGTAACTCCCTTGCCATTGCCGTAGAGAATGCCGAGTTTAAATTGCGCCCAAGCATTTCCTTGCACAGCGGCTTTTTCATACCACTCTCTTGCCTGGACATAATCCTGTGCCTCCCCTCGGCCATTTTCATAGAGAAAGCCAAGGTTACATTGAGCATACGCATGTCCTTGTGCAACGGCTTGCTCATACCATTTCTTAGCCTGCACATAATCCTGCTCAACCCCTAGGCCATTGTCGTAGAGACAGCCGAGGTTAAATTGAGCATTCGCATGTCCTTGCGCAGCGGCTTTCTCATACCATTCTCGTGCCTGGGCATAATCTTGCGCAACTCCTTTGCCCTTCCCATAGAGAAAACCGAGGTTACATTGAGCATTCGCATGTCCTTGCGCAGCGGCTTTTTCATACCATCCCTTGGCCTCAACGTAATTCTGTCTCACTCCTTGGCCTCTCTCGTAGCGGAAACCAAGGTTGTTTCGCGCCTCTGCGTTTCCTTGAACGGCTTTCTCAACCCATTCCCTTGCTTCCTCACAATCTTGGGGGATCAACGTGCCACCATAAAGAACGCCACCATTGACGCCGTCATACTCTGCTCCATCCCTATCGTTAAACTTAGGGGGATTGTCATAGCGCTGATGATCAACCTCACTCAAGTCAGAACAAAGAGCCTTTGAATCTTTATGGGCGGCTATCCCTGAATCCTTACGTACTCCTGTAGTCATATTGAGTTTTCGATCAAAATCGACTAAATCCCAGTCATCCTCGTCCGCTATAGAAGGCGCATGTTTCGCCAATCTTCTTTCATCAAAAGTTTCCACCGTTGCTTCTGCTGCTATACACGAACAATCAGCAATTCCAAAAACGGACGTAAGCAAGCATAACCGACTTATTTTATTCATATTTTTTATGCTCATAGTAAGTTCTCCTTGAAATTTAAGATTCTGTTTATGAGGTGACGATCTTCTACATTTTATTAAAGGCATTTTAACAAAATGTAAGACAATTATTATGTAACAGGACAAAGGTTGTAAAACAAATGATATTGTTGGTAACGGTGTCGCAATCAGCCCAAAGGTTTGTTAAAAGGGAACGACCACAAGCCCGCAATCCCGCCGCCCCGGTCAGGGGGATATGTCCGCCGAGAATGCGCCTCAAATAGATAGTCCCCGAACAGTCCCAACCCACTTAAGAGGCCGCGTCCCGCCTTCTTCATTTTAGATAAAGCTTCCGTGTCTATGGACGCCTTTTCTCGCCATTCTCCATGGGTAGATCACGCCCCGTTTCAGGAAAAAAACAGGCGATGAACCTTTCTATATTATCAATAAAATTCAATATCTTAAACCTAAATTCATTTGATTTTTAACGCGCTATGCGTATGGGCAATGAATTATGGGCAATCACAAAATTTGACAAATCCTATAGTCATCGTTCATAAAGCTTCTCATGATAACGCATTCTTGAACAAAGGAGACTTATGATGGGGTTGATGACCATTTTAAAAAAGCTGAAGACACTCTACGGGCGCACTCTTAATAGGGATAAATGGCCTGTTGCTTTACAGGCAGTAGGATGGCCAGCAAACGGTACAAATCTGTTTGAAGGGCACAGCCTTCCCCGCCAACCTTTTCCAAAGGTTAGGGGTGTTGGCGGCATGACGAAATCGTTGAAAACGTTGCCAATTCAGGTGGTCTACCTCCAGTTGGTAGTTATAGCCTAGCTCTACCGATGAAAATCCAAGATGGTACGGAAGCGCCGTTACGGTTGGTTGGGTTGATTGCCTTGAAATAAATCTTGCTTCAGCAACCACCGCATCAAATCAATCTCTCAGCGTCAAGGCAAAATACCACCCAATCTTGAGATCAAAAGTATCCATTTGTCATCCATGATAAGGTATGCCTTTTTATTTTGTTTGGGCTTTGCTAATCATGGGCTAATCCATTTGTGTTGAAGAAGGATGATTATGTCAAGTCAACAAGCCGTTTCGGGTCTGCCGAGTAAGACCCATAAAAACAAAAAGATCTTTATGGGTATCCTTCTTCTTGTTTTTCTTGGGATGGGTTCACCGTTTTATAAGGATGCCTTTATCAATTTTTATTTCCGCTTGACCCCCTTCTTTCAGGAAGGATATGCCCAAGACAAGGCTCTGGTTCTACCTTATTTCGATGAGGTCTTCTACAGGCGTACC
>JAJONN010000089.1 GCA_021323455.1 Alphaproteobacteria bacterium
TCCCATGGTGCTTTGGTCTTTTTTTCCTGTTCTTGTAAACGGGTCTTTAATAGCACTAAATGTTCTCCACCAGGTTCCAGCGCTTGTTATACTTACCATGCCGGCTCCCTGTTACGTCAAGCCGTTGGTAATAAGGCATAATGAGGGCTGCTAACTCATCCTGAAGGTCGGTAAATTCCCCCAATTGCTCACACACCCATCCCAACCGTTTGCACACGACTAAGGATGTCTGTTTGGCGTAATCCAAAAGTTGATTGGAAGATGCCTTATTGAGTCCCCTCTCATAAGCAAAGAGGACGTCCCTGAATCCGCCGCAATAGGCAGGGGTTTGTAATCCATCAATTAACGTTTTTTCAAGATTTGTAACTTCAATTCTTGCTTCACCAATAAAAACCTGTTGGCTTCCCCAATAATTTTTCGGGGCAACACGAGTAAAGAAATAGCGCGTATTGTTGAGTTGATATTCTTTCGTTTGAGATAAATTCGCTCCTTCATGTCTTGGCACCGTTACATAAATTCGCGACATGACCTGATCCGTTAAACCATGGTAAGATAATGCAGATCGATGGCTTATAACTCCTACTTTTGCGAGCTTTAGTCCAATTTCATAAGGATGGAGCGGCCCACCAGGTAAAAGTTCAGTAGGCAAAGTGTAAAGCCCTTTTCCAAGGGCTATAATCTGCTCCTTAGATGCCATAATACGAAGCATGCGCTTCATATAAGTTGGGGAAAGCCCCAAAGTGGCAAAAATACCTTCAATGTCATGCTTTTCAAATACCCTTAGACCAGCTTTTGCTACTTCTTGTATAAATTCAACCCGCATCATCCATACCCTAATGTATTTTATATCCAAATAGTAACAATAAATGATACTAATTGCAAATTAAATACATAAAGACGGTATCTACCCAACAGCTTCATCACATAATTTCTAACAGTTGTCCCATTGGAGTCCCAAACCCTATGTGACACTTTTTAATTTTTAAAGCCGAGGATTTCTGCGGATGGCAGGCTAAATTTTTGGGTTTGTCGTAATGTTGCGCATGTTGCAGGGGTATTGGGTATAATTTACTTCTTGGGGCTTTAAACGTGATTGAGATAGCTTTTTGTTAGAATTTGCAATAGTTGCCTTATGTCTCTCCAAAGTATATCCGGCGTATACCTGAAGGCTATTGCCAAATTCTAGAATCTCTGCAAACTCGCGGGACGTTTTTTGTCAGTGGTTTTAGGAGGAGGTCGCTAAATGTTATGAGAAAACGCGCTTAGCCGTTGCTGCGACTTGCTCATAGGCTGTGTTCAGTAAAGGCTGACCATGAGATGTAATGAGATGACGAAAAGATATCGTCTTGAGAAGCCTGTCAAAATCTGAAACTTTTGTATGAGTTGCCCCAAGCCAGATGGAAGAGATATTTGCAGGTTTCACAAGCCCTTGATCCTGGAAGGATTTGGCTGTTTCAGGACTGTAAAACTGATCGGTGGCTGTAATGTTTTGTATGCTATCACAAGATATGAGCATTCCTCCTTCTCGGTCGACATACAAAACACCCTCGGGTAGGTTTGATGTTTCAAAAACAAAGAGAGAACATCCTGGGAAAGGCATGTCTCCTTCTGGTACTAATTCTCGAGTGGGTTTTAGGCCGTTCTCGTAAGTCATCCCTTTTAATACCCATAGCTGCGCATTGGGATATTGGTTCCGATAAAACGCATCGTCTCGTCCATGGAATGCACCTATTCGAACAATATGAGCAACGCGACCTAATTGGTCTAACGCTTTGAGCCCTTCTTCATTTAACCTAACCGTATTGATTAAAGTCAGTTCTACGCCGTTACGTATAATGGTCATATTGCGGCTTGTTTGAATATTAGTCCCCTCATGTTGAACCTTGTTGGTTCCTGTTACAAGAAAGACATCAGGAAAAACGGGTTCGATATCCCCATGAGGCCAAGCAGGTGTAAATTGAATAGCTTGGGAAGGCATAGAGTTTACTCCTGTTTGAGCTATATTTATAGCAAAAGAGGAAGGTATGCAAAGAAGGATTGCTAAGAGTATAAAGGAGCATCTGAAAGGTGATAATACCTTGGGAATTCGATGCATTGCTCTCTGCTTTTTTTCTGCTACTTATTTGCTATCTAGATCATTTTCGATGGTTTTGAGGATTGCGGCAAACCCGCGGATATCTTGGTGGGCCCTGTTGGATTCGAACCAACGGCCCTCTGATTAAAAGTCAGATGCTCTACCAACTGAGCTAAGGGCCCCACGATCTCACGAGATTATCCCCTTTATAAGATGATTATCCATGCACGGTCAATGAAAAAGGCAACAGACAACTTCATTATTGATTACCATAGCATGTTTCCTGTCATTGGTAACTCCTGGGCTCTGCTCCAATTTTTCCACTTCTCATCATTTTACAAAAATTTAAGGACTTCATTACGAAGCACAACAACAACTTCGATCAAGATTAGCAAGATTATGGTTAACTCTAACCGGGAAGAGTGTCGGTGGTTTAATTCGCTGGACAAAATCTCGTAAAGCTCATGGATAACGTCAAGGCGGCGATTGAGAATATCCAAACGCGTTGTAATGTCCATATATTCTGAGGCCATGAGGTAATAATGTTCATATCGTGGGCGACGCCAAAAGAATTCGGGCGTGTCGAGGATATCGTTATGCAAGTTGATGGAATTACGCTCTGAAAACAAGGCACCTATCATTTTAGACAATTTTTTGCGGGACATGGAAGTTTTGCCTTTTTTGGCAAGTTCTTCAGGTAAATAACAGGTTTTTTCAATGGTGTGGTTGACGGATTCTTCAAGATATTCCAATTTTACAGATTGAGATAACGCATGGGATAAAGAAAGTTTAATAAATAGGTCGTCTGATTCCAGGACAATTTCATCATCTTCTTCTTCAATAGCTGTCGTATTGCCATAATGAAACGTGGACTGGTCGTGCGTCTTCTTCCACCTCCAGACCCCAAAAAATGGCGCATCCATAAGGGAATATAAAGGCGTCCCCGCTGTGCCCCTCTTCATTTTCCTTGAGAATGTGAATCACATTATCATAAACATTATCATGGAACTTAAGCTCTCGACCTTCTTCCCGCAGGAAGTTTGCTACCGAGTCGATATCATAAATATCGCCCACGCAGTAATAAGCACACCTCATATCACACCGTGCGTTGTTAATCCTGAAAAGGATTATGGCTGAAAGACCGGTGCCAGCGCAAGCCTTCTTCATTCATCCGTTTCTAAAAAACGTGGATGCTATAAAAAGGAAAGATGTTCCTAGAGAGGGGAAGTTGATGGGTTTAAACGGCGCTTTTCCAGAATCCATAAAATCAAGCCAGGAACGGCGCTGACCAGGTGCAATACACCATAGATTAATGACAGCGCCAGGGCTGTTTCCTGAGATACTTGATAAACGCCAAGGGCGATGATGAGAGCGCCTTCCCGCAATCCCCATCCAGCAAAGGAGATTGGTAAAGATGTGAGCAACATCACAGCGGGCAAAATGGCTGCTCCTTGTTCCCAGGTTAAGGGAACGTCAAACGCGACCATTAAAACCTGAAGCCCTAAAATAACCAAGATACTGGCAACAAAGGAGGCGAGCAGGGTTGCCAACAACAGCCTCTTTTGGCGTAAAGCTCCTTGGACCATCTCGATGACAGAATGGAAAGGACGAATGAGATTGTAAGAATGCCAGCTTTTGGGAACCAGGAGAAGCAAAAGTCCACCTCCAAAAACACCAACTAATAGAAACAAAGTTATCAAAAAGGGCCATTTTAGATCAGACGCCAGCAAGACCCCCCCTTCCGCCGGAATCACGAGAAGGCATAAGATCCCAAGGGATATAAAGCCAAACAAACGGTCCATAAAAACCCCCGTTAAAGCCCCGCTTAATGATGCCCCATAACGGCGCACGGCCAGAACGCGAAAAAAATCCCCCCCAACGGAACTTGGCAGGAACTGGTTGAAAAAAGCACCAATGAATGTTGCTTCTGCCAAGCCAGGGAAGGGCGCTTCACTCCCCCCTAGTCTGACAACCAATTGCCACCGTTTTGCAATGGCAAAGAGGGTTATCCATATGATCAACAAAACCAGTACCAAAACCCCTCCAGAAAGACCTTGGATAATTTCCCAAACTTTGGCGATATCAATCTTGCTGAGCAACCAGACAATGAGGCTGCCTGATACAAGCGTCTTGATGAGGGTTCCCCAGGGGATTGAAAAAGAAGATGCCGTTTTCGGTGTCATGTTTTCTCGGATACCTTTGGATGGAGAGTGGGATGAGTATTTTTTAACTCATATCCCATTCATCATTAAAAAACAACGGATTAAGAAAATAATCCCAAGCCCGGAAAGGATAGCCGGCGCCATCGGAAAAGTTCGCATCCCCCATCGATAGCGCCAGAAGATACCCATCACTAAAGCTACGAGGCCCATGCCCAAGAGAAAAGAAGGAATCTCATGGAGATAAAGCCATAAGCCACAGAACGGGCTTAAGAGCAAATCCCCCCATCCCACGGCGGGTTCACGCCTCAAAAGAAAGAAAAGCCCTTGGCAACCGACCAAGATTAAGGCAACCGCACCCGCTGCCCAAAAGCCTTCTAGATCTGGGTCCCATACGTGTTTTAAAAGGCCCGACAGAATAAATACCGCTAATGCATAGAGGGGAATTGTTTGGGTTTGAATATCGTGGTGGATGATAAGGAGTGCGCTCCCTCCTAAAAGAGTATAGGCTAAGAGCATATTTCGTACCCTTTTGATTTCACATAATTTACGAATCTAATGGCAGGGTATTGAGAGGGAAACCCTCAGTTTGCCACCCTGTGAGGCCGCCAATCATCAGTTTTACGGGTCTCCCTAATTGAGCTAATCGTACGGCAGCTTTAGTGGCTCCATTGCAATGCGGCCCTGCACAATAAACCACAAAAAGGTATCTGTTGGATAATTTAACAGAATTTCTTCTGTAATATGACGGTGAGGAAGGTTAATAGAGCTTGGGATATGGCTCTTACGGTAGGATGCTTCACCTCTTACATCTAGTAAGGTAAAGCCGGGGGTGCCTGATTGCAAGGCATCTTGTACATCCCAACAATCGGTTTCATAAGAAAGTTGCTTGCTAAAGTGATCTAATGCTTCAGGGGAAGGAGCTGGTGGGATTTTAATAACAGCGTTCAAGATAGTGTCTCCCCTACAGTTGTTCCTCTAGCCAAATCTTATTTGGCATGGCAGTCCCCTAAAATTCAATCTTGTTTTTTCTGAAGAGCTTAAATTCTTAAAGGAGATTTTTCCTTACCCTACAAAAGAAATCTCCCCAACAATTTTCTTGTTCCACGTTTTAAGGACGGGATTTGCCCAACGCTTCCAAAGGGGGTTTTCTGGTAAGAGGTGGTGTTTTTTCAAAATACCCATGAGCGCCACTTCAGCGGCGACCAAATGGCCATCATCAATTTTAAGCGCGATGCCCAGTCCTTTTTCGGGTACCATAACGGAAAATACGCCATCAGCCCCCATTTTCGCCAGGATTTTCCCGTTAGATTCTTGGGTGATCGCACTGCAAAAACGTCCCGTTCCAGCAATAAGCTCGGGGTGAGCTTGAATGGCCGCCATTATTTTTTGAGCCCCCTGCGTCAGGCCCGCTCCCAGAGTTTGAGGGCGGCCCATCCTAGCCATTCCCCGGGCTAAATTCTTTAAAGGCATGCCAATGACGGGAGCCTGGCATCCGTCAATTCCTTTTGGGGCGTTGGCAACATCAATTTCAATGACTTCTTCAATGATGGTGTTAACATATTGTTGGACAGGATGATCCAAATCTAAATATCCGCTCACGGGAACCTTAAGGTAAAGGGCCTGGCTGACAAACCCCACGTGCTTTCCCGAACAGGCATTGTGCGCAGGCGTCAGGCGGTGTCCCTTACGCGCAGAAGCAAGCATCGTTTCTTTATTCATGGAAGCATGGATGCCGCATTCCAGGACATCGCAGGAAAGTCCCAATCGTGCCAACCAATGGTTGACAATACGGACGTGGCGTTCCTCTCCATTGTGCGATGCGCAAGCAAGCGCAATTTCGGGAGGTGACACCTGAAAAGCATTGGCTGCGCCAGATTTCATCATGCCAAGGGCCTGGATTGGTTTTAAGGCGGAACGGGGATAAATCAGCCGCTCGACATCCCCAGCAGTATCAATAACCTGGCCTGCCGCATCCATGATCACATAAGCGCCTCGGAAAAAGCTTTCCACCATATCGCCTCGGATAATTTGAACCAAAACGGGATTGCTTAACATTACTTAATCATTCCTAACTCATTAAATTTATAGATTGGGGTGAACAATCACCTGGGTAATGATGCTGATCCCTAACCGAATCGGCTTCTAACCATATCCTTTCGTTGACAAAACGTCAAAGAAAACCTATCCTATGAGGTGCCAGATGGCTGGATGGCTGCTGGTTTGTAGGCAACTACAAACGAGAGGAAAGTCCGGGCTCCCTGCAAACAAGGTGGCGGATAACGTCCGCCGGGGCCAGTTGGTAAAGGCTGGTTTTAGGGAAAGTGCCACAGAAATGATACCGCCCTGGCGAAAGTCAGGGTAAGGGTGAAATGGGGCGGTAAGAGCGCACCGCGCTTCTGGCAACAGAAGCGGCAGGGTAAACCCCACTTGGAGCAAGATCGAATAGGGATGAGCGAGAGGGAAACCTCTCACATGTGTTTGCGCATGTTATCCGGGTTGATCGCTTGAGGCGGCTGGTAACAGCCGTCCCAGATGAATAGCCGTCCAGTAAGGCAGGATGCAAATCCCAAGCCTTGCAGACAGAACCCGGCTTACAGGCCATCTGGTTTATTTTTTACAGGCCATCTGGTTTATTTTATCCAGAGAACAGCTACTGGCCAATGCCTATGGAGCTTAAGTAGCCGATTTCAAGGGAACCATAAAGATTCGTCACTAGGTTATAGAAAAAACGTCCCAGGGGAATAATCATAACCCTTCAATAAAACAGCCTAACTTTCCTATTTTCCTAACGTTCTGTTAGAGCGTTTTGCAGGGCCCGCGTGAAAGGCTTCATAAAGTAGTTCCATACTGATTTGCGGCCTGTTAGGATATCAACTTCCACCTGCATACCTGGTAAAATAGGGTACGCTTTTCCATTTTTGACAAGGAAATTTGAATTTGTCTGCAAAAGCACACGGTAATAGGTTTGATCGCGCTTGTCTGTTATGGTGTCAGCACTGATTTGTTCCACGATGGCATCCAAGCCCCCGTAACTACCGAAGTCAAATGCCGTTACCTTAATTGTGGCATGCATTCCTTTGTGTAAGAAACCGACATCTCCTGGCGCAATCTGAGCTTCGACAACTAAGGTATCATTTAATGGAACAATATCCAGAATAGCTTCGCCAGGTTGAATAACTCCCCCAACTGTCCTGATTTTAAGGTCCCGAATTGTTCCCATGATAGGGGAGCGAATTTCTGTGCGGGTTACGCGGTCCCGGTCTGCTGTTTGTGCGGCTCTGGCTTCTGCCAATTTCCCTTCAACGTCCCGGAGTTCTGTTAAATCATCATTGTGATCACGGATTTTAACCTGGTCCCGACGATCCTTGGCTTGCTTCACGGCCACCATTTGTCTATTAACAGTTACTTTCAAGAGCTTTAATTGGGCTTCTTGTTCAACCAAATCCCTCATAGTTTTGATATAATCTATTTTTGAGTAGATTTTTTTATCGACAAGAGGTTTAATGATTTTTACTTGCTCGGAAGCAAAATCATACTGTTGTTTTGCATCTTCCAGCTTTGCCTTAGATTCTTTCAATTCTTGCTTTTTGATTTCATAATCTTTATTGGCAATATTCATTTCATTTTGCTTTTTTTCTCGACTCGCATTAAATCTCTTTTGCTCTTCAAGTGCAAGGTTTGGCGCATTTAACATAAGTTCCTCGCTTGGGATAAAAGAGGGCATATTCGCGATTTGGGCCCTTAACCGTTCGCTGGTTGCGAGGAATCGATAGAAATTCTCAAGATCTTGCATATACCTGGATTGAGAAATGGTTGTGTCCAGGCGAACCAGGATTTGGCCTTGTGATACAACCTGGCCATCTTTAACGAGGATTTCTTTCACAATTCCGCCCTCAAGGTTATTAATTGTTTGAAGATGGGTGGATGAAATGATCTTGCCTGTTCCCTTCGTAACTTCATGTAATTCAGAAAAATAAGCCCAAACCATAAAAAAAACGAAAAACAAAAAAATTATTTTTTGAGCCAGATAGGTTTTTTTATGGCCTACCCGCAAGAGGGCAGCGGCTCGAGGAGGTAAAAAATCTAGGTCTAGGTTGTCAGGAGGTTTCGCCATTCAGCACCTCCTCTCCCTGGTGAAGTCCCTCTTCTGTTGGTTGTTGCTGCGGGAATCCCTTTGTCAACATCTCTAGAACGACTGCTCGCGGTCCATCAGCAACGATACGCCCCTGATCAACAAGCAAAATACGGTCTACGAGACTCAAAACTAGATTACGATGGGTCACCACAAGAAGTGTTTTTTCAGGAATATGGGCTTCCAACCGTTTGATGAACTGATATTCTGATTCTGGGTCCATAGAAGCGGATGGTTCGTCCAAGAGCAAAATGGTTGGGTCGTGAAGTAAAGCCCTTGCTACTGCAATGGACTGGCGCTGCCCTCCTGATAATCCGGATCCACCTTCTCCGATCAGCATATCGTATCCTGATGGATGGTGGCGTGTAAAATCATCAACACCGGCAACTTCGGCCGCTTTCAAGATTTGCTTATCGTCCCATGTCGCGCGCGCAATGGCGATGTTTTCACGGACAGTTCCTCGAAACAAGTAGACTTCCTGGGACACATACCCAATAGCTGCCCGAATTTCAACAGGGTCAAGTTGGCGTGCATCAATCCCGTCAATCAAAATGGTTCCTGAGTCGGGTTGATACAGACCCAAGATCAACTTTTCAATCGTCGTTTTTCCTGACCCCATACGCCCAACGAGCGCAACCTTTTCGCCAGCCTTAATTTTAAAGGACATGTTTTTCAAGGCTTTAAGTTTCTGTCCTGGATAAGAGAAATCCACATCAACAAATTCAATATCTCCTTTCAGCCTGTCCCTGTTTAAGTACCGTGTGCCTGGGTGTCGTTCCGGTGGTAAGCTCACGATCGAATCCAGCAACTTCAGGGCCGTATACGCCTGGTTAAAGCGGGCTGTTAACGCAACAACGCTTCCCATAGACGCAATAGCCCGTGTTGTCAAAATGGTCGCGGCGATGAGCCCGCCAACTGTCAAGCTGCCAGCCGCAACTTCATACACGCCAATAACGATTAAAAATACATAGGCTGCATTTTGAATAAAAAAGATCCCATTAGAAGAAAGGAGGCTCATATAATAGACTTTATTGGCAGCAAGGGCGGTTCCTGAG